>CAZVDQ010000050.1:0-10456 GCA_964625435.1 uncultured Mariniplasma sp. | reverse complement strand
GACTACACTTGTTTTAGTCTTTGGTGAATTAACTCCGAAGAGTTTAGCAAAAAAGATTCCTGAAAAATATGCAATTGCCATAACTCCGTTTCTTAGATTTTTTATTCTAATATTAACCCCACTAAATTTTATTTTTAGTTTATGGCAAAAATTAATGAATAAAATCTTCAAATTTGATAAGTCTCCATCTATAACTGAAGAGGAATTGCTTACTTATGTTAGCGAAGTCCAACAAGAGGGTGGAATTAATGAAAATGAAGGCGAACTTATTAGAAGTGTTATTGATTTTGATGATCTAAAAGTCGAAGAAATATTTACACCAAGAGTTAATGTTATTGCAATTTCAATTAATGAAGATGTGAAAAAAATTATTCATACATTTAAACATACTGGTTATTCAAGATTACCTATATATGAAAATAATATTGATCACATTGTTGGGGTTATTAATCACAAAGATTTTTATAATTTAGTTGTATTAGAAAAAGAACCTCTAGATTCAATTATTATGGCTCCCGTCTATGTGACCCAATATATGAAAGTAGCTCATCTTTTAGAACTTCTTAGAACAAACAAATCTCATATGGCAATTGTAAAAGATGAATTTGGTGGTACCTTAGGCGTCGTATCAATGGAAGACATTTTAGAAGAACTCGTTGGAGATATTTGGGACGAACACGATGAAATCATTGAACAAATTGTCAAAATAGATGAATATTCATTTCGCATCAAAGGTAATGCAGATTTAGATGATGTTTTTGAAATTTTGGAGATTGATGAAGATCTTGATTTTGCAACTGTAAATGGTTGGGTTCTTGAAGAGCTTGGGAAAATACCAAGTATTGGAGATGAATTTAATTATCAGAATGTCAAAGTTCGAGTTACAGCTGCTGATTCAAAAAAAGTATTAGAAGTATTTATTGAATTTACCAATCAAGAGATAGAAGAAGATTTTTAAGAGCCATTTTGGCTCTTTTTTTTATAAAAAAAAGGCAATAAGGTTGCCTTCTTAATTTATTAAGTATTAAAGATTTATTGAAAGTGCATTTTGGTAAGCTTGCTGAATCACAATGTAATAATCTAAGAAATCAACTAATGTTGCACCGGTAATTAAATCACCTATTAACCAAGAATCATCGTTTGTAATTTCAGATTCATCAGCTGTTACTTTTAATCCAATTAGAGAATCTGTAATTGCTTTGATATTACCGCCCCAACCAAGTGGATATGATGATGGATTTGTCCAATATCCAGTTGAAGATTTGGTCCATCCAAGCTTTGCATTGGAATTTGCTTTGACATAATCACTTTCAGTTCCATCTGAATTAGCAATATATACTTTTCCAGCTTTTACGCTATCAACGTATATTTTAGCATTTGCTTCAGTAAGTGCCCATGTTTCAATATTATCAACACCGGATGTTGAATAATTGATATTTTGACTACCTTCTTCACCAAGAACTTGACCAGTAAAGATTGTGCTATTTACGTTGACATATTTTGCATAATAAGTGGTTCCTCTTGAACCGACTACAGCTAAGACGTCTGATGGTAAATTTTCTGTATCCTCTAATTCAATGGCAGCAAATGTGTATGGAAGAAAATATTCATCAAACTTGATTAACACAACATTATCACTCTCATCTATAACAACTTCAGCTACACCAATATAATGACTATGTACTAGACGATAGCTAACTCCATATCCATGAGTTTTGGTTGCCAGCTCATTGTTTGTGCAAGCAACTAAACTTAGTGATACCATAACAACAAAAATCATTAATAATAACTTCTTCATTTTTATTCCTCCTAGAATCGTATCTTACACTTTAATTTTATAGGTAATATATACACCAGTCAAAGGATATACTCATAGTTTAGGCCTTATTTTCGATAAAAACGTTTTCGAACTTTAGATTATCACATTATTGAATAATTCTTTTGATAAGCCTTTTAAAATGCACTTAATAATGATACAATAATTAAGCGGAAGGATATGTGTGATATGATAAAAACTTCATTGAATGAAAGACAAAAGAAAATAAGAAACTTTTCCATAATTGCTCATATTGATCATGGAAAATCAACACTGGCAGATCGTCTTCTACAAAAGACAAATACTGTTAGTGATAGAGAAATGAAAGAGCAACTTTTAGACTCTATGGATCTTGAAAGAGAACGTGGAATCACTATTAAGTTAAATGCTGTTGAAATGACTTATATAGCTAAAGATGGTCAAGAATATATTATGCATTTGATAGATACTCCAGGTCATGTAGATTTTACATACGAAGTCTCAAGATCACTAGCAGCTTGTGAAGGTGCTATTTTAGTCATCGATGCAGCACAAGGGATTGAAGCTCAAACACTTGCAAATGTTTATTTAGCTATCGACAATAATTTAGAAATTATCCCGGTTATTAATAAAATTGATCTTCCTTCAGCTGATCCTGAAAAAGTAATCAAGGAAATTGAAGATATCATTGGAATACCTGCCCAAAATGCAATTTTAGCATCTGCAAAAGAAGGATTAGGAATTGAAGAGATTTTAGAAAGAATAATTACAGATATTCCAGCTCCTCAAGGAGACGAGAATGCTCCACTTCAAGCACTTGTTTTTGATTCATTGTTCGATGCTTATAAAGGAGTTATTCCTTATATTAGGGTTGTTAATGGTACGATAAAAAAAGGTGATATCATCGAATTTATGGCTTCAAAAGCAAAATATGAAGTGATAGAAGTAGGAGTTCATACACCAAAAATAGTGAAAAGAGATATCTTAGGACCAGGAGATGTTGGTTATTTAACAGCTTCAATCAGAGATATCAATACTGTTGGTGTTGGTGATACAGTCACACTCGCTAATAATAGAGCACATCAGGCGTTACCTGGATATAGAAAAATGAATTCTGTTGTTTTTTGTGGTTTATATCCTATAGATACAGACCAATTTAATGATTTGAAGGATGCATTGGAAAAATTAATTCTAAATGATGCATCACTTGTATATGAACCAGAAACATCCCAAGCTTTAGGTTTTGGATTTAGAACCGGGTTTTTAGGATTGCTTCACATGGAAATTGTTCAAGAAAGAATTCGTAGAGAATTCAATATTGAATTGATTGCAACTGCACCATCTGTTATCTACCATATTCATTTGACTGACGGATCAATGATTTCTATCGACAACCCATCAAAACTACCTGATCCTCAAAGAATTGATTTTATAGAAGAACCTTATGTGAAAGCAACAATCATGACACCTAAAGAATATGTAGGTGCAATCATGGAGATTTCACAGAAGAAAAGAGGAATTTTTGGAGATATCAAATATATAGATGAAAATCGTGTTCATATCACATACGATCTTCCATTATCCGAAATAGTTTATGACTTCTTTGATAAGTTGAAATCATCAACGAAAGGATACGCTTCATTTGATTATGAAATGTCAGGTTATAAACCTTCAAGACTTGAAAAAATGGATATTTTACTCAATGGAGAAGTCATTGATGCCTTATCGGTCATTGTTCATAGAGATTTTGCATATTATAGAGGTAAAATCATCTGCGATAAAATGGTTGAATTAATTCCAAGACAAATGTTTGAGATTCCTGTTCAAGCAGCACTAGGAACAAAGATTATTGCAAGACGAACAATTAAAGCAATGCGTAAAGATGTCCTCGCGAAATGTTATGGTGGAGATATTACGAGAAAGAAGAAATTGCTTTCTAAACAAAAAGAAGGTAAGAAGAAGATGAAATCGATTGGTAAAGTCGATGTTCCTCAAGAAGCATTCATGGCCATACTGTCAAATAGTGATGATTAAAACTCATCACTTTTCTTTATTATGTAAACCAAATGCTGTATAATAGAAGTAAGGAAGTGATTCGATTGAAAGGTCTATATGTGCATATTCCATTTTGTGAATCAATATGTCATTATTGTGATTTTGTAAAGAGTATTCCCAAAAATATGGATACTATTGACACATACTTGATCGCAATTAAAAAAGAAATATTATCCTATCATAATCATTTTGATTCTATTGAAACAATATATATTGGTGGTGGGACACCAAGCATGTTAACTTTAAACCAATTGTCACTTCTATTTGAAACTTTAAAAATAATTCATCCAGAAGAATACACAATTGAAGTAAATCCAGAGAGTTATACGCATGAAAAAGGATTACTTTTTAAAAAATATGGTATTAGCCGAATTAGTTTAGGTGTACAAACATTTAATCCGCATTTATTAAAATACCTTAATAGAAAACATACCAATCAACAAGTTTACGATGTTGTAAGAGATTTGAAATCTCTTGGGATTGAACGGATTAACATTGATCTAATCTATGCAATTCCTGGTCAGACTATTGATGATTTAAAGAAAGATCTAATAGAAATTAAAACATTAAATATTACTCATGTATCTTGTTACTCATTAATTCTTGAAGAGAAAACCTATTTTCATCATCTATATCTTAAAACTCAATTTGAACAAATGGATGAAGATATAGAAGCCACCATGTATGGATTTGTCATTGAAGAGCTAAAAAAACAAGGGTTTGAGCACTATGAAATATCTAATTTTGCGAAACAAAAACATTATTCTGCACATAATTTAATCTATTGGACACTCGGAACTTATATAGGTGTTGGTTTAGGTGCGCACGGCTTTATTGATGGATTTAGAACATATAATCATCGGAAACTTCCGCAGTATTTAATTAATCCACAAAGTGAAAAAACATATCAAGATCAAAAAACCTTATTGCAAGACGAGTTAATTTTTGGTTTACGGAAAATCAAGGGTGTTTCATTGTCTGAGATCAAAGAAAAATACAAGATTGATATTTTCAATCAGTATCCGCAACTAAACGAAAAAATTGATATTGGGTTAATAAAAATCGAAGGAGATCGACTTATGCTTACTGAAAAAGGACTATTTTTAGGTAATCAAGTCTTCATGGTATTTATATGAAATATCTAATTAAAGACTTCGAATATTATTTAAAAAATGAAAAAGGGTTAAGTCAAAATACAATTAAATCATATTTGGTTGATCTCAATCAATATATCTTGTTTTTAGAAAAATATCATCAGATTACAAAACCAAAATATATTGAAAAAAAACATATTGAAGGATATTTAAAGAGCTTAAAGAAGAGGATGACAGCTAAAAGTCTTGCTAGAAAACTTACAGCAATTAAGAGTTTTCATCATTTTCTTTCAATTGAAAAGGAGATTGATGTTGATGTTGCTAAAACTTTTTCAGCTCCGAAAATAGAAAAGAAATTGCCACAGGTGTTATCAATAGATGAAGTAGTTCTAATTCTTGAACAAGTAGATAAAACTAAACCATTAGGTTTAAGAAATAGTGCTCTACTTGAATTAATTTATGGTTCTGGACTTAGAGTAAGTGAACTCTTAGATATTCAAATGGAAGATATACACTTAAATCAAACTTATGTTTTAGTAAAAGGTAAAGGCAATAAGGAACGGATGGTTCCAATATCTGATATGTCGACAATTGCCTTAAGAAATTATATAATAAAGGCGAGAGAATTATTACTCAAAAATAATAAATCAAATTATCTCTTTATAAATAATGAAGGACATAAATTATCTCGACAAGGATTTTTCAAGATATTAAAGAAATTAGCGCATAATGCAGGAGTTAAAACTGAGTGTTCTCCTCATACAATGAGACATTCTTTTGCAACACACCTTTTAGAAAATGGTATGGATTTAAGAACCCTGCAATCTTTGTTAGGACATGAAGATATCTCAACGACTCAAATTTACACTCATATTAGTCAAAAACGAATTAAAGAAATATATAAAAAAGCACATCCACGTGCTAAGGAGGATTAATAATGTATCATAGAATATTTCTCATTGTATTAGATAGCCTAGGTATTGGTGAAGCACCTGATGCGAAGGACTATAACGATGTAGGAGCAAATACAATTGGGCATATTGCGGAAAAAATGGTTTTACATATTCCTAATTTGCAATCTTTAGGTTATGGTAATATTGCACCAATCAAGAATGTTGAACCAGCTGAACATCCTAAAGCATTTTATACAAAGATGCAAGAAGCATCATTAGGTAAAGATACCATGACTGGACATTGGGAAATGATGGGACTCTATATTACTAAACCCTTCCAAACTTTTACTGACACAGGATTTCCTAAAGAATTACTCGAAGAATTAGAAAAAAGAACAGGTAGAAAAATTGTGGGTAATATCGCAGCTTCTGGTACGGAAATTATCAAGGACTTAGGTGAACATCATATGAAGACTGGAGATCTCATTGTCTATACATCAGCAGATTCAGTTCTTCAAATTGCAATGCATGAAGATATTATTCCGATAGAAGAACAATATCGCATTTGTTCGATTGCAAGAGAATTGATGATGAAACCAGAATGGAAAGTTGGTCGCGTTATAGCAAGACCTTTTATTGGAACGAATAAAAACAATTTTGCTCGGACGCCAAATAGACATGATTATGCACTCAAACCAAGCGCAAAAACAACACTTAATTTCTTAAGTGAAGCAGGGTTTGATGTGATTGCTTTAGGCAAGATTAATGACATATTTGATAGCTATGGAATCAATCAATTTAGCAAAACAAAATCAAATGATGATGGCATGAAACAAATCATTAAAACAGCTAAAAAGAGCTTTACTGGGCTGTGTTTTCTAAATCTTGTTGATTTCGATGCCCTCTATGGACATCGAAGAAATCCTATTGGATATGGGAAAGCTATTGAGGCATTTGATAAGCAATTACCAACCTTAATCAAAGAACTAAATGAAGATGATTTGCTAATTCTTACGGCAGATCATGGCAATGATCCTATACATCATGGAACTGATCATACGAGAGAATATGTGCCTCTTTTGGTTTATTCTAAACGTTTTCTTGAAGGAAAAGCTCTCCCATTATTAAAGACATTTGCTGACCTAGGATATACAATTAATGATAATTTTAAAACGACTAAACCAAAACATGGATCTTCATTTCTAAAGTATATTGACAGATAAAAAAAGTCACTCCGAAATATTTCGGAGTGTTTTTTTAATTTGAAACGGTATAAATACCTTCTTTAAAACGAGAAATAATTCTCGGAATATCAGATTCTAATGATTCTTTTCCTAGTGAAATTCTAATTGTTCCATTGATATAATTCTCTGGAACCTTAATTGCTTTTAATACATGTGAAGGTTCGATTGATGAAGAATTACATGCGCTTCCTGTTGAGACGTAAATGTCATTTTGATCCAACCAATAGGTTAATTGAGAACCAAGTAAGTTGCAAAATGAAATACTTAAATTAGATGGAAGTCTCTTTGGGCCAACCTCTGGGCCATTAAGAATACAGTCAAAGTCAGTAGCAAATCTTAAATATAACTTTTTTGCGAAGTTTAATAAATTGGGGTAATAATCTGGTTGCCTTTGAGTAGCAAGGAAGGCAGCTTTTGCCATACCTATAATACCCGATAGGTTTTCGGTCCCCGCTCTAGCATTATGTTCTTGAGCACCACCATGGATAAGAGGAGTTAATTTAATTCCCTTTTTCACATATAGAACACCAATACCCTTTGGACCATAAAACTTATGTGCAGATAAAGACATCATATCAACTTGGTGGAATTCTAAATCAATAGTTAGTTGACCAAAAGCTTGTACTGCATCAACATGCAAAGCTACTTGATGAGCTTGACAAATTTTTGAAATTGTTTTGAGATCTTGAATCGTTCCAATTTCATTATTAGCCCAAATAATGGAAACCATTAAAGTGTTTCCACTAATTAATTTTTCAAGTTTCTTAAGGTTAATAAAACCATATTTATCTACAGGTAAGTAATGTATTTTATACCCTAAACCTTCGAGATATTCACAAGTGTGAAGAGTTGCATGGTGTTCAATTTGAGATGTGATAATCTCTTTTTTTTCAGGATGAGTATTAGCATAGCCTTTGATAGCCCAATTTGTAGCTTCTGTTCCCCCCGAAGTAAAATAGATTTCTTCAGGTTTAGCATTGATACACTGAGCTAATGTAATTCTAGCATCATTAATAGCTTTTCGATTTGATATACCTGCTTGATGCATTGAAGATGGATTTGCAAATCTCTGATTTAAATAGGGTTGCATTGCAACCATCACATCAAGATCTACAGGAGTTGTAGCAGCATAATCGAGATAGATACTCTTCATTATTTCACCTCAATTGTTAGATAATATTTTTCAATATTTGGTATGTTGATAAAATCTAATTTTTTTGAATAACCTGATAATGAGAAATGTATAAGCGGTAAACTTGGAAATAGAGATATAAAATAATCAACTAATTTCTGAGAAGCATAAGATTGATGTATGATGCATGGATCTGGATCACTAAATAACTCTATGCATTTTTCAGTAATGTATTTTTCTTTCATCGGTAGTGTAATGGGTTTACCTTGAAATATACTTTTCTCATTCTTATTCGTAATTTTAATAAAATATTTAATATTAATCACCTCATATCATAAAGAATATATAGTATAACAAGATTGCTAAAAAGACAAGAGCATTAAATAATTTAATCAAGTTTAAACGTTCTCTCATAAATGCAGCTACTGAAGCAATTGATTGTGTCTTAACAGCAATAAAAGAAATAATAATTAATGGTAGAACAAAAATAAGATTATAGAAAAGTAGCAATATGATGCCTCTACCTATGAAATTAGTATAATGAATTAAGTGTAAAATAGCGGTGAAGTAAGCTTGTCCGGTACATAAAAACTCTGTTAATGATATGACTAATCCGATGATAAAAGTGGTCACGTAGAGCGTTGGACTACCTTCATCCATTTTTTTAGTAAAGGAAGAAATAAGTCTTCGATTAAACTTTTGAATTCCAGTTGGCAGTTGGTTTTTTACTTTATCATAACGTTGCAATGTTGTAACAATGAAATCATAAAAATTAAGTAAAAAGAGTATTCCTGCTATTCCTATGATGATCCACGGCACACTTTTTATAAGAAAAGAACCCGAACTGAACTCTGATAAAACGCTATATAAGAAAGTACCAAATAAGAAATAACTAATAAAAATAGCTGATATAAAGACGAAACTTACTTTGAGCAATACACGTTTTTTTGTTGTGAAACTCAGAAGAGAAATAAACATCAAAAGCATTGCTATTGCACAAGGATTGATACCATCAACCATACCTAATAGGATAAAATATATTAATGAAAAATCACTTGGTATTGCAGATTGAAGTGGTAAGAGATCTTCAGAATCCATGATTAACTGAATGCTACCATCCAGAATTCCATCGCGAATATCATCACGTCCCATAAAGTATGTTGTACCGACAAAAAGAATTGGAATCTGATTATTTGCTAAAGGAATGTCATATGTAAATTGATAATCTCTGAGCAAATCTATATTATCGGAATCTGCGTCTAAATAATATTCTTGAATGATATAGCTCTGATCCTTCAGCATATCAATGACACCATCTTGTTCAAGTTCTAAACAAACTGAACAGAAGTTGCTTCCAAAATATACAGCATCAAATGTGGAATTATCATTGTTATCCGCAGCAGAAGTTTGAAAGAAAAACGAAGAAAAAACGATAATTAGAAATATAAATATAATTGAAAAAACTGATGTAATTAAGCGTTTCATTCTAGTCCTCCGGGTGAGTTAAACAAATTTCATTGACTATTGATTAGAAACTTTTCTAATCTTGATTTCAAATAGATTAATAATAATGAGATGATCAAAATTGTAGGTATTAATATTCCAAAATTGAATA
Organism: uncultured Mariniplasma sp.; assembly: GCA_964625435.1. GTDB lineage: Bacteria > Bacillota_I > Bacilli_A > Acholeplasmatales > Acholeplasmataceae > Peloplasma. The sequence continues at coordinate 628 of CAZVDQ010000050.1, read as the reverse complement.
GAAGTAATCCTCTATAACCATGTTCATATGTTGCTGGATCTAAGAATGGATAAACATATGAAGCTCCTGGAAGATCAACCATAACTCTCGATATTAGTTGACCAAAAATTGGATGAATATATGTATATATCGAGAGGGCATATATAACTGGATGAATAAGAGAAATCCATATATCTCTAATCCTAAAAGTATCTTCTAAAATTACAAAATAGAATATCAAATATAAAATAGGAACAACTGTGTGTAATACTTGTTGCATGAAACCGACACTATTCATATAACTCGCTAAAAATAGATGAAAGAAAAGTCCAGTTACTACGATATCAATCAGCCCTATTAAAGCAATAATTTTAAACCAAGGTTGTTTAAATTTCTTAAGTAAATACAATGTTATAATCAGGAATATGATAACGTTGCTTTGGGTGGTGAAATAGAAGATGGTTACAAGAAAACGATCTAAAGGTTGATCATCAATAAAAACTCTACCCAATAGAAGAGAAACTGCCAACAAGGATACTAAAAACAAAAATATAGAAAAAGAAGAAACCAAAGATGAATTGTTTCTTATTCTATTTATTGTTTTCATTGTATTCCTTCCCTTAAGGTTATTTAAAAAATGATTTAATCA
>CAZVDQ010000049.1:6000-10799 GCA_964625435.1 uncultured Mariniplasma sp. | reverse complement strand
AGAAAGGAAGTTGTATTCAGTATCAATCAAATGTTACATACTGAATATACAAGAATGTAATGAACAAACAAAGAATTTTAATTGGTATGGCAACAGGGGCACTTTTAGGTGTGTTTTGTATCATCGGAGCACAACTTAGAACGACTGGTCAATTGGAGACTCTTTATCTTTTCTCGTTTTGGTTTAATAGAGTTTTGATTGGACTAGTAATTGGATTATCAAGCAAATGTTTTACAATGAATAAGGCTTTGGTTAGAGGAGCAATTTTAGGCACCATTGTATCATTTGCTTTCTATAGCTCTACAGGATTTGCTGATCCTGTTGGATTTATTGCAGGTATTTTCTACGGTATCATTATTGAATTTGTTTTATATAAATTTGCAAAGTGAAGAGGGATATATATGATTGAAGCAATTAAAAAAAGAAGATCTGTTCGTACATATAAAAATAAGGTGCTATTAAAAGATGATCAGAAGAAGATTCATGATGTCATTGATGAAGTGCTGACTTTAAAGGGACCGTTTGGAAATCAAATAAAATTGTTCTTTTATGATAAGCCATATGTCGGAAAAGAACAATCTATTCAAATAGGAACTTATGGATTTGTTAAAAATGCAAAATCATTTATTGCTGGTAGTGTTCTTAACACCTTTGAAGGTATTGTTGATTATGGTTATTTATTTGAAATATTGATTTTAAAGTTGACTGATCTTGATTTGGGAACGGTTTGGTTAGGTGGAACATTTAATAGAGAGGATTTTGGGTACTTACTCGATATTGGAGAAGTGATACCTGCCATAACACCCGTGGGTTATCCTGCCGAAAAGCTTTCTATTAGAGAAAGCATTATGAGAAATCGTATTAAAGCAGATCAAAGAAAATCATATCAATCATTATTTTTTGATCAAAATTTTGACACACCACTTGATGAAAATCACTCTATTGCTGAGTATTTAGATTTAGTTCGCATTGGTCCATCAGCATCCAATAAGCAACCTTGGAGAATTATTGTTGATGGGAACAAGGTTCATTTCTATTTGGAAAGAACACCAAACTATGGCCTTGATATGCCATTTGACGTTCAAGCACTGGATATGGGGATTGCTATTAGCCACTTTGAAGCTGGACTTATTGAAGATAAAAAGACATATGCTTTACTTGTTGATTCTAATCATCCAGAAGCTAGAAATCGTGAGTATGTCATTTCATGCGAATGTATTAAAAATCAGAATTTTAAACAAGAATAACAAGAGATAAAAAAAAACACTTTCGAAAGTGTTTTTATTTAATTGAGATACGATTGTAAATATATAATCATCTTTTTGTTTTCTTAAAAGGATGAATAAGTATACGATCCAAAAGAACAAGCGCAGTTGGCAAGAAGATGAAAATCATCAAAGATGAGATTAACGCTCCTTTTCCGAGCAATAATCCAATATCAGTAACCGATTCTATATTTGAGAAAAGACCTTCTATAAAACCTGCTATGGTTAAGATCACACCAGAAATAAGAATAGATATTGATGACTTAGAATATGCCTCAAGCATCGCTTCCTTTTTAGGAAGTGTTTTTCTTTCATCTAAATACCTGTTTGTAAGTAGAACAGCATAATCTATGGTCGCACCTAATTGAATACTCATCACAACCAAATATCCGATATAGATCACCTCTGTGTTCATGAAGTATAGGATAGAAAGGTTAATCCAGACCGCTCCTTGAATAATACCAACAAGAAGTATAGGAATCGTAAATGATTTAAAGATGATTCCGACGATTAAACCAACAGCAACAATTGTTAATAAGGTGATGACTAAATTTTGATCAAGAATTGATGATCTAATATCACTTAATGCCGAAGCATTACCCACGATATAAAATTCATCATAATGGATGCTGATTCTCTGATGTAGGTCATCAACAAAACTATAGAGTGCAGCATTTTCTTCATATAAAGAAGTTGTAACAATCATTCGACTATAGTTTTCGCCAATGAATTGATCGAGGAGTGATTGTGGTAGAAATGCTCTTGGAATCGTAGGATCAACAGATGTTACAAGTGCATTAACATTTGAAACTTGTGGAAGCGAAGTGAGTGAACCTGCAAGTGAAATCTCTTTTTCAACTGATTCATTTGGAAATAAAATAATCAATTGATTATGATATCCAAAGCGATCCCTGATCAACTTTTGATCTTGAGTTAATGTACTTTCAGATCCACTAAGGGAGCTGGAACCATAAAGGTAAGTTGTATTTGTTTGAAAATATGCACCTAATCCAATTAAAGCGACGAGGATAAAGAAGAGGATATATCTGATTTTGTATTGTAATTTAAAAAACTTTTTAAATGAAGGTAATAGCATGCCATGTTTTGTTTTTTGAATGAGAGGATCAAACCACTCTAACAAGATAGGAAGTAAAATGATTGTAGATAAATAACTGAAGATAATTCCTTTAGATAATACCAAACCAATATCAAATCCGATTTGATATTTCATGAAGAAAAGTGCTGTAAATCCTGCGATCGTTGTTAAAGCAGAAGCGGTGATTGATTTAAAAGCGTGATTTCTTGCGAGATGCGCAGCGTCACGCGCGGTATTTGTTTTCCTCTCTTCATAAAACCTGTGAATGAGAAATAACGCATAATCAATCGATAGAGCTAATTGAAGTGCTAGAGCCATCGTCTGAGTAATAAAGGACACATTAGGAAGTAAACCATTGGTTATCGTATTAAATAAAATAGCAATACCTAAAGCAATTAATATGAGCAGAGGTTCAATCCACGCATGTGATGCGAGTAATAAAATAATCAAAATAATAGGAACGATGAGATACATGATTTTGATAACTTCATCTTTAGCAACATTTCGCGCTTGAGTATTTACTAATATGTCGCCTCTCAAATGAAGTTCGTAGTCTCCTAAAATAGTCTTTATTGTATTAATGGATGATTCTAAGGATGTATCATAAGCATCCGTATCAAAAATGATGGTAATGAGTGCATCGCCTTCTTGATAGAATGGGGCTAATGTTTGTGCATCAATGAATTCAATAGGAACAACAGTTAAATCAACATAGTCATCTAACCAGATGACTTGGCTGACATTTGTTATTGATTCAATTGAGTCCATGAGTGGAATAAGTGTGGTTGCAGTAATATCCATAACGAGAATTTGAATTGATGATTCCTCTTGAAACTCATCTTTAATGATTTCTAGACCTTGTTTTGTACTTGAATCATTTGGAAGGTATATTGTCATATCATAATTAATCGTTGTTCTAGGTATAAAGAAAAAAGACACCAACAACAAAGATACAATACCAATCACGATTAATATTTTTTTCATTACTTCACCTCAATTGCGCAATTTAAATCTATATTTTAAATCTATATTTCAATTATAATGTTTTTATGGTATAAATAAGATATGAAACTATATTTTAAATGTCATTTCAAATGAAAGAAGGAATGAAAAGTGTCCAGTCAAGAAATCAAAAGAAAGATGATTGAAAATACAAAGATATTAATTCGAAAGAATGCAACAGTAACAATCAAAGACATAGCTGAAGCGTCATATGTCAATATTGCTGCAGTTAATTATCACTTTGGAAGTAAAGAACAACTCTTAACAGAAGTAATCAATGAGGTATTAACTGATTTAAAGGAATATGTCATTGAGACAGTCCTTAAAAATCTTGATGACTCTCCTATTGAAGAAAAACTTGAAGAGTTAATTTCTTTTATCTATAATTTTTCACTAGAAAACATAGGTATTCTTAATTACTTATTTTTATCCAAGGAAATTCAAAGTGAATCATCAAGTTTGCTTATTGATTCATTCTTTTCCGATAATGAGTTTACGAGATATGTCTACGAACAATTATCGAAACGAATGAACATTAGAAACAGTAGTGAATCATTTGCAAAATACATTATTTTATTTTCAGCATTCAGTATTCCTCTGTTTATTCAAATTGCACAAATGAAATCCAGTAGTAGTGTTAAAATTGAAACTTTTAAGGATCCTGAATTTAGACAACACTTTATAAAAAATATTATGAAGATGGTTCAGGACTGAGAAACGATTACCATTTAAATAATCAAATAATATAATCATAAATTGAAGTGTCAGTATTTATTGATACTCCTTTGTTTTCGTGGTATGCTTGAAGTATCATGGGAGGTTATATTATGAATAAATTATTATTTAAAAACCACATTGTTAACATAATTATCGGTGTTATTATGGTTGCATTCACCATCACAGCATATTTTATGGAGTGGTACACTCAATTTTTAGCGATTATCATTGCAGTTGTTCTTATTATATTGTCAATTAAGAGATTTATTTTCTCATATAAAAAGGCCGTCAGTAAGAATTCGACACTTGTATTAATCATTGAGATTTTATTAGACTTTGTATTTTGTGGACTCTTAGCATATTATCAAGAGCATATTCAGCTATATGCTGGTCTTGTTTTATATGTTAGAGGTGTTGCTTATTTAGTTATCAACTATATCACAACAAGAAAAGTTAAGCTGTTCCAGTATGTATTAAACATTGGTTTCATAACCTTTGGTAGCTTTCTGATGTTTACTGGATATGACTTTGTTCCTATTTTGGAAATAGGCGTTGCAGCATTTGTTCTTTTACTTGGAGCATTCTATCTCTATTTCGGACTTAATACGCTAATCAAGGCTAACAAGAAAAAGCAATTGATCTTAAAAAAAGCAGAAGTAAAACAAGTTCCACCAATCCCCGTATCTACTGTTAAACCAGTTGAAGAGAAAGTAGAAACA
>CAZVDQ010000049.1:0-5900 GCA_964625435.1 uncultured Mariniplasma sp. | reverse complement strand
CCAGTTGAAAAGAAGGTAGAACCTGTCGTTGTTAAACCTACGGTTAATTACTCAAAACTCACTGTAGCTGAATTAAGAATCGTAGCAAAAGAAAAAGGTGTTGTAGGCTATAGTAGCTTAACAAAGGCTGAAATGATTGCAAAGATTGATAAAAAAACAAAAAGTAACTTAGGTTAGAATTTAATTAAAGCGTAAATAAACGAAAAAGAAACAGAGAAGGGGAGAAAACTCTGTTTCTTTTTTTATCATTTAGATAAGAGGGAATAAGATTAGATACATGCTCTTATAGTTATTGTGTGAAAGGTCATCCTTTGATTCGCTCGTTTAAATCAATTGACACTCCTATTGTAATCCTTAAAGAACGAGATGTTAAGAATTATGGTAATTTATGATAAACTATGGAATTGTTTGTGAAAATAGATCTTATTGTGTGATTTTATCGAAGAATAGCATCATAATTTTCATGTTATAATAATGATAAGAAAAGTAGTTTACGATAACGAGTAAGAAACAATGTATTTGTATAATTACGAAAGGCTGTGGAAACCATGGATATAATGAAAGAATCATTAGAATTACATAGAAAATTAAAAGGCAAAATATCGATTCAAAACAAGTTTGATATTAAAAATAAGAAAGATTTGTCATTGATTTATACTCCAGGTGTAGCAAGTAGCTGCCTTAGTATTAAAGATCATCCAGAAGAAGTGTACAATTTAACCGCTAAAAATAATACTGTTGCTGTCATCAGTGATGGCTCGGCAGTATTGGGCCTAGGAGATATTGGACCTTTAGCAGCCATTCCAGTCATGGAAGGTAAATGTGCTATTTTCAAGAAATTTGCTGGTATTGATGCCATTCCGATTGTACTTAATACAAAAGATGTAGATGAGTTAGTGAAGACTATTTATTATTTAGCACCTTCCTTTGGTGGTATTAACTTAGAAGATATTAGTGCGCCACGTTGCTTTGAGGTTGAAAAAAGATTAAGAGCTATGTTAGACATCCCAGTTTTTCACGATGACCAACATGGCACAGCTATCGCAAGTAGTGCTGCACTATTAAATGCACTTAAGCTAGTAAGTAAAGATTTAGAAAGTGCTAAAATTGTTATCAATGGTGCAGGTAGTGCAGGTATCGCTATTTCTACGTTCTTACTTGAGCTTGGTGCTAAAAACTTAATTGTTTGTGATAAAAGAGGCATCTTAGATCCTAATGATAAAAATCTAAATTCAGCACAAATAGAGATAGCACATATGTCTAATAAAGATAATATAAAGGGTAGTTTAAGTGATGCACTTGTTGGTGCGGACGCGTTTATTGGCGTAAGTGCTGGGAATATCGTTAATCAAACGATGGTTAAACTGATGGGCAAAGATGCGATTGTTTTTGCACTTGCTAATCCAACCCCTGAAATATCAAAGGATGATGCACTTGAAGCAGGTGCTAGAATTTATGGTGCCGGTGTATCCAATGTACCCAATCAGATAAATAATGCACTTGTTTTTCCTGGATTATTTAAGGGATTATTAAAAGCACGTGTTAAACAAATTGATATTGAGATGGAAATTGCTGCATGTAAAGCATTAGCGGGTTTAGTATCTGAAGAAGAACTCAAGGAAGACTATATCATACCGGATGTTTTTAATGAAAATGTTGTTTCAGTCATTAGCCAAGCGATTATTAATTGCCATTTAATAAAAGGGAAATGTGAATGAAAGAATATTATGATGGTTCAATAAATAGAATATCTAAAATCATTTTAAAAATAGTCTCATCCGATGAGACTTTTTTAGAACAAGCAAGTAAAGAGAAGAAAGAAAAAGTACCTTTTCTCATAAAAAGTAAATATAAGGTTATAACAGATGATTATGAAGGTCATGAATTTCATACATTGAATGCTGAATCAAATAGTAATAAGCATATCATATATTTTCACGGTGGTGCTTTATGCTTAAATGGTGGAGTAGCTTCATATTTGATGGTTAATAAATGGATAAAGAAAACAGATGCAAAAGCGACTTATATGGTTTATCCTATGATTCCCAAATATAAAACGAGTGAAATCTATGATATCTCACTAGGTATGTATCAAAAAATAATTGAATTATATCCGGATGATGAATTCATCTTCATCGGAGATAGTGCTGGTGCTTTAGTCATTTTATCTATGTTTCAACTAATAAAACAAAAACAAGTTAAAATACCGAAAGCAACCGTCTTTATATCACCGTGGCTTGACTTTTCTTTGTCGAATCCGGATATTAAAGCCTATGAAGATAAAGATCAGCTCTTATCATTATCGAGATTTAAAGGTTTAGAGGCATATGACACGATTAATCATGAGAAGAAAGTAGTTTCACCTATGGATTATGATTATCAAGAATCAATTGATATTTATATGGGAACAAATGATATTTTATATCCCGATGCTTGTTTGTTTGAAGAAAAGAATAAACATATCAATTTAAAGATTTTTAATGAATGTCCCCATGTATTTCCTTTATTTCCACTTAAGCAATCGGATATTGTCCACAGCGAGATTATTGAACTGATTCGTTTGATATAATGCATCTTCCTAAACGGGATTTCCGTATTTAAGGTAGAATGAAGTATAAAAATAAGGAGAAAACAGATGAAAAACGATAATGAATTATTTGTTTTATGGACAAACGCAGATCTCATAACTTCCGAACAGATGGTAATGATGTACACGATTAACGGTATGAAAAGAAATTGGTGGGATAAAATAACCGTTATTATCTGGGGAGCAACTGCAGAGCTAGTTGCTGAAAATGCAAGAATTCAACAACTGATCAAAGAAGGTCAAGAAGTTGGCATTCATTATACCGCATGCATCGCATGTGCTAGAAATGTAGGCGTAGCAGAAAAATTAGCTGAACTGAATATTGAGCTCATAGGATGGGGTATTCCACTTACCGAGATCATTAAAGAAAAAAAGCATTTAATCACTGTATAAACTTAATATATTATCAAATCGTTTTTATATTAAAAGTGAATCATGTATAATCATTTTGAGGAGCTGAGAAAATGAATAAAACAACAGAAGAAAAGATTAAATCATGTTCAGGTAATGATGGATGCGCACCTGATTTAAATGATGGGAAAGCTATTGTAGATAAAGTGAGACAAGTTGGCGTCAAGGATGGCTTATTAGAGATTTCTCATATATTAACATGTGAGTGCGGAAATGAATTTACGATGGTTCATTATGAAGAAAAATGTCCATCTTGTCAAATGGTTTATGGGGTTACTCCCTGTAGTAGTCATGATAAAGACAATATTAAAGCTGCAGGCATTAGTTACTAAAAGGACTCTATCATTTATGAAATGAAAAAAACTCCAATTTTATTTGGAGTTTTTTATATGGTTAATATCTATTTTATGACTTTAACAACCCTTTTTATCAGCCTAATAGGGGATATAATTTGTATGCCTAAATATTCATTATTTGTAAATACTAAAACATAATTAACGTAACTACCCTTTAATGATCTTCCAAGTATAAAATTTGCAAGTTGCATCCTTTGACTTCCAATTATGCGAGTGCTATGATGAAGATGTACATAGTACAAGAAAAGGAGAATGACAATATGTTAACAACTTACAAAGCAAAAGCGACCAAATTGCCGGATGGTTTGCGGGTCGAAACGGAATCACGTAGTTTCAAAATTTATATCGATGAGCCGAAATCACTCGGTGGAACCGATCAATATATGAGTCCCGTAGAAGTGGTGCTCTGTGCTTTAGGCGGATGCCAGGCCATTGTTGCAGCAGCATTTGCAAAAGCTAGAGGTGTCACCTTCGAATCCTTCCACGTAGAAGTTGAGGGCGATATTGACCTTGACGGATTCATGGGGAAATCCGATGTTAGAACAGGTTACCAGGAAATCCGCTATAAGATGCATTTTAAGACGACTGAATCTCAAAAGAAAATGGAAGCATTCGCCGCTTTCATCGAAAGAACTTGTCCAGTGGGCGACACCATTGCTAACGAAGTCCGTTTGGTTAATGCTGGTGTAGTCATCGAATAACAATAAAAGGACCTTCTACCCATAGTTTAATGAACAATGGGCCGAGAGGTCCTTTTTTTCTTTTTTCACCATAAAATCTGAGATTTTCACATGCGAGAATGGTTGATCCTAACCTGTTTTGTTGAAATATTTGGGTACACTCTAGATTGATTGGAGTTTGTTTTATGACTAATAAATTTTTATCACTTCATCATTCGATTTTTTAGTAATTTCTGGAAGCTTATAGGACTTTGATCCTTTACCACAAACAATGACTAAATAAGGCTCTTCATTTTCTGGTCTATCTAGAATATCTTTTAAGAATTGATTAGATGATGGTGTATAGGTTAAGATATCTAATCCTAAATCAGTTAAAACAGCAAGTAACATCCCGGTAGCAATCCCAACAGATATATCAGGATAGTAAACCTTTGTATGTTCATTATTTTCATCGAATTGATAAGTTTGTTTAAAAATAACAATTAAGTAAGGTGCATGTTCTAGATAAGGCTTTTCTATGGTGACATTAAGGTGGTCTAAATCTTCTTGCCAATGAAGAGGTATTTTTTTGTAAAATGAACTTTCAGCTTTTTCAGCTTCTATACGTATTTCTTTTTTCAGTTCTGGTTTTTGCACAATGCAAAACGTCCAAGGTTGTTTGTTTGCTCCACTAGGTGCATATTTTGCAGCTTCAATCGCATTGACTAGAATCTCTATATCAAATGATTCGGAATCAAATTCTCTATATGAACGTCTTTGTTTTAGTTTATTAATTAAATCCATAAAACTCACCTCCAGTATATCCTAACTATATAATATCATGAAGATTATAAAGAAATAAACATTTTTGGTTTTATGTCATCACATCTTTTTCTTCATGTAATAGATAAATCCGCCAATCGCTATTAAACCTGCAATCGAGAATCCCAACTCTTGGATATCTATTGGTTGTGTTGGTGTAACAGTTGTATCTATTATAGGCGCATCAGTCGGTGGAATATTTCCAGGTCTTTGTCCACCACCTGGTCTTTGTCCACCACCTGGCATTTGTCCTCCACCTGGTAAGCCTGTTCCAGAAGAAATGTTTCCTAATCCGTTATTTGTGCTAGGAATTTCCCCAGATAACTGGCTTGCTACATTTTCAGATCTTTCTTGAACGAAAGTTGTTAAGCTATAAGTAGTTGTTGTGTCAGTAAATAGACTATTTCGAAATTGCACGTAAGTATAAGAAGAAGATGGATCTGTTTTAACATAAGAGTTAATCATTTGATATATTTCTAAAACTCTTTGTTCAAATGTATCAGCATCAAAATAATTATCCATGAGTTCTTGTAAGTAGTCATGATATGTCTCCATATATGTTTCATTGGCTAAAATAGCTTCAACGATTGGATATGAACTCATTGAACCCACAACGGGTTCATCAATTAAGAATTGTACGGCTGCTTCATCTGATCCCATACCACCTGGAAAACCATCAAAGATCATATTTAAATCCCAAGGAATCCACTGAAAGATACCATCATCATTATAGAGATAATAATTATGGAACATACTGTTTTGATATGAATCTAGGTGAATAGTAAATGTTGATATTGCTAGATACTTAAGAAAACTATCAACATCTAAGATAGATTCAAGGTCTTCACCCGTATCTAAGGCTTTCATGAGTTCTACAATAGCTTCGTTATCTAGATCAACTTCATTGTCATCAATTAATGCGGTATATAACGTGCCATCATCAGTTATGTAATTAAGATTTGCACCAACACCCATAATCTCTGGTTTGTATAAAGAACCATCAGAGTCTCCATAATTCATTTCTAGAAATTCATTACCTACGTTTTCTACTGATAAGTATAAACC
>CAZVDQ010000048.1:0-10950 GCA_964625435.1 uncultured Mariniplasma sp. | reverse complement strand
CCCAAGAAGCCCCCACTTCAAATTGGTAACCATTAAGTGGTGGGAGTAGGTTCACGTGAGGAAAATTTATGAAAAAAGGAATTTCTATTTGTATTTTACTCATTTCAATTATATTTTTAACTGCATGCAAAAAAACTGATACATTGTATGAGTTTAGTTTTTATGATTATATGGATACTTATATTAGTGTAAATCTATACACTGACAGTCAAGAAAAAGCAGATGAACATCAGACATATATTGAAGATGTATATAGCGAGTACCATGAATTATCAACAAATTATGAACCTTTGAAAACAGATTCAGCCTATCTTGAAAATATTTATTCAATCAACCAAAAAAATAATCAGGTGATTGAAATCGATTATGATTTATATGTCTTAATTCAAAAATCAGAAGAAATAAAAACATTAACTGATGGCTATTTTGATATCTCGGTCGGTGAAGTCGTAAATATTTGGAAGAACATTATTTTAGATGTCAATGGCGATGAAGAAAACACAACAAAAGAAATTCCCGAAACGGTATTTCAAAATGCATTAACGCAAGTATCAGAAATTGAACTTGAAAGTAATGTTATTGAATTATCTGATACAGATGGTCATTATTATATTCAAGTTAAAAGCACACATGCACAACTTGATTTAGGTGCTATATCAAAAGGATATGCAACTCAGATAGTCTATGAGTATTTAGTCGAGCAAGGTGTCAAGTATTTCTCAATTAGTGCGGGAAGTAGTTCGATTGCTGTGGGTCAAAATATTAAAAGAGACGGTGGAGTGTTTAATGTTGAACTTGACAATCCGGTCAAAAACGAAATAGCTGGTCAGGCTTATGGCATGATTTATGTTAATGATATCGGTGTAACGACTAGCGGGAACTATGAACAATATGTCCTTTACCAAGGATTAAGATATCATCACATTGTTTCACCTAAAACTAAATTGCCGATGCAATATTATCACACAGTAACAATTTTGGGTCAAGATTTAGGCATACTTGATGCAGTTTCAACTGCTTTATTTTCGATGCCAGCACAGGTGTTAAGTGACTGGATCGCTTTACATCAGGAAGTGTTAGGAATTGAAATCATACAATTCAATTATGATACAACAATTACAACCTACTTAACTGATACAGTTTTTGAGGAGTACAGCGGATGAGTTCTAAAATGAGTATGAAAAACAAAAGAGACCTCTTGTTGGTTACACTACTTTTTACTATACTAGGTGGAATTTTTATTCTATTTAGACTTTTTGCATTTCAAGGAGAAGCATCCACAGCAAACATTTATTATGGCACTTCTAATAATCCAGTAGTAACAATAGACTTCATAAATTATAGAGTAATAAGAAATTATGATCAACAAGTTTCAAATGATTATTCAGATAATTATCCCATCATTGATGAAGCTAATCGAACTGTAACATTATTGGGTGATTATGAACTAAACGGAGTGAGACAAATTGTCGTTATAGAATATAATTTTGGAAATAAAAGTGTACAAATTATTCAGGAACAAAGCCCTAATCATATTTGTAGCAGAGAGGGGATTTCTACAAGCTTCCCACTTATTTGTTTACCTAATCGAATTCGTGTAGAATTTGATATGACAGATGTAGATTTCACGGTGTAAGTGCCCTATGACAAATATGCGAAAAATGACTTTATTAGCCAATTTTCTGGCTATTGCAATTGTTTTAAATATCATTGAATCAGCAATTCCTATCATTCCTGTACCAGGAGCCAAATTGGGATTTGCTAATATAATTACGCTCATCATCTTATATGTTTATTCATTTAAAGATAGCATGAGTATCACATTACTCAGAGTGATTCTTGTTGCCATTTTAACTGGAAAACTCTTGGGAGTAACATTCTATATGAGTTTGAGTGGTGCAGTATTTGCAACGCTCGCTATGGGATTAGTTAAACAACTTAATTATTTTGGAATGATTGGTGTTAGTACGATAGGATCTGTTTTCCATTCGATTGGTCAAATCATTGCCGGAATCTTTGTTATTGGGAGTACTGCAGTTGTTGCTTATCTACCAATAATGTTATTCTTGAGTATTCCTGCGGGAGCACTTACTGGGCTAATTGCACAACGATTTTATATAATCTGGCAATCTTGGCATAATATAATCGTTGAAATAAAATAAAATAAAGAAGATTACACTTGATAAATAAAATATTGAATGATATAATAATTGCGCAAAACTTACTATGACCTAAAGGTTATGGCGGAAGGAGAAAAGAAAATGAAACCAGGAATACACCCTAAATATACAGTTCAGACAGTAAAATGCTCAACATGTGGATACGAATATGAAGTAGGTACTACTGCAAATAACATCCGTATAGATACTTGCTCAAATTGTCACCCATTCTATACAGGACAACAAAAATTCATTCAAGCAGCTGGACGCGTTGAGAAATTTAATAAGCGCTATGGTATGAACGAAAAAAAGCAAGACGACAAATAACGTGATTATTCATCACGTTTTTTATTAAGAAAATCATAATAAAGGGGATATTGTTATGTATCATACGTATAAAAATGGATTTATTGAAGTTGTTTGCGGACCCATGTTTGCAGGTAAGACTGAAGAACTGATTCGCAGAATAAAAAGACTTGAGTATGCTAAACAAAGTGTTTTAGTTTTCAAACCTAAACTTGACACTAGATATGCCGTCGAAGAAATTGTTTCTCACAATTTAAGCAAGAAACCTTCAATCATTATCGATAAAAGTATCGAAATTTATGATTTTATCAAATCAAATACCGATGCAGTTGTTATTGATGAGGTACAATTTTTTGATAATGATATTATCGAAATCACAGAATATCTTGCTGATCGTGGAATCAGAGTAATCGTTGGTGGTTTGGATAGAGACTTTAGAGGTGAACCCTTTGGTCCGATGCCTGAATTACTAGCAAGAGCTGAGTTTGTAACAAAATTAACAGCTATTTGTGTTAAAAGTGGATTACCGGCAACAAGAACACAACGAATCATTGATGGAAAACCAGCAGCATATACAGACCCAACAATATTAGTGGGGGCAAATGAATCCTATGAACCAAGATCAAGACATTACCATGAAGTACCGGGAAAACCTAAAAAAGACTAAATATATGAAAGCTGCTCTTAAGGAAGCTCAAAAGGCTTTTCTTAAAAACGAAGTACCTGTTGGTGCTGTTGTGGTCTATCAAGATAAAATTATTGCTAGAGCACATAACACTAGAGAACAGAAACAAGCATTTCATGCACATGCTGAATTTCTTGCAATGATGAAAGCAGCTAAAAAAATAGGGAGTTGGAGATTGGAAGATTGCCAAGTCTATGTTACAATGGAGCCATGCCCAATGTGTGCTGGTGCTATGATTCAGTCGCGTATAAAATCTCTTTATTATGGCGCTAAGGATTATAAAGCTGGAGTTGCAGAAAGCATGATGAATATTTTCGAATTACCATTTAATCACAAGGTTCATGTTGAATCAGGATTACTAGAAAATGAGAGTCAGCTTTTGCTTAAAAGTTTTTTTAAAAAATTGAGATAACAGAAAAATTCATTCCCTATCAAGCATCATCATTCAATAGTAAATTGTGAACCTGGTCAGGTCTTGATTGAAGCAGCCATAAGCAGTTCTACTATGTGGATGGTGATGCTTGATGGGGAATTTGTATTTCATACATGTTTTTACATAATCAATGAGAAATCAAAAAGATGATGTTATAATAAAAATGATGGAGGAAAGAACAATGAAACTAAGTCCCAAAATATTTAACAAGTTAACAAGTGAACCGTTTGAAACACAAGAAGTGAATGGAAAGAAAATCGAGTTTTTCTACATGAATGACACGCCTTTTTTATTTCAATATGCATCTCGAGGAAGATTTGCACTCTGGACATCTAATGGCAACAGTTATAAGGTATTAATTGAAAAGGCTTATTATGAAGCACTTACAGATTTTTATCAATACGAAGTCAATAAAATCTGGTTAGAGTTCTTAGAAAAAGTTGGAAAAATTAGCAAGAAAATTAATAGGTGGTTTATTATTCCTACGCTCGTATTATATATTATAGCAGCTGGAATATCTTCGATATTTTTTCCAGAATTGATGCTGCAAATTTTACTTGGATTAATTGTTGTTGTTGTATTTAGCAACATATTTCAAAGTAGAATTGTGAACAAGAAGGTTAGACTAGAAAATCAAAATGCACAAGATAGAATTCGTAATTTTATGGGTGCTGAAGCTTTTAATGATTTAGTCAAGGCGCAAGAAGAGCATTATCAAGAATATTTTAAATTTGATGAAGAAGAAAAAATCGAAGATAGTTCCGATCAGGAAGTTCTTCATGATGAAAATCAAATTGAAGAAATAGAAGTGAAGGATAGTGATAATCAAAATGATTCAGAAATCAGTTAATGCAATTCGGTTTTTAGGTGTTGATGCAATTAATAAGTCTAATAGTGGACATCCAGGCATCGTTTTGGGATCTGCACCTATGGCATACAAACTTTTTACCGAACATTTAAATATTGATGTCAAAAATCCTAAATGGGTAAATAGAGATCGTTTCATCTTATCGGCTGGTCATGGTTCTATGCTTTTATATGCACTCAACCATTTATCAGGTTATAAAATTAGTATTGAAGATCTTAAAAATTTCAGACAAATAGGCAATACACCAGGTCATCCTGAATATGGTCATACTGAGGGTGTTGAAACGACGAGTGGTCCGTTGGGACAAGGTATTTCTAATGCAGTTGGAATGGCTTTAGCAGAAACTCATCTAGCTGCGAGATTTAATAAAGAAAACTTTCCTATTATTGATCACCACACATACGCTTTATGCGGAGATGGTGATTTACAAGAAGGCGTTGCTCTTGAAGCAATTAGTTTAGCAGGACATTTAGGTTTAGGTAAACTTATTGTTTTATTTGATTCAAATGATATTCAGCTAGATGGAAAAGTGTCCTTAGCTTACAGTGAAAATCATAAACAAAAATTTGAAGCTATTGGATGGCAATATATTAAAGTTGTTGATGGCAATGATTTAGAGTTAATCAATAAAGCCATTAAAAAGGCAAAAAAAGATACTGAAAGACCTACATTAATTGAAGTAAAAACAATTATTGGGTTTGGAACTAATTTAGCTGGAACTAGCAAAGTTCATGGCGCAGCCATTGGTGAAGCCGAAGCATTGGTTCTTCGTAAAAATCTAGGATGGGAATATGATCCATTTGTAATCCCCAAAGAAGTATATGATTTGTATCGCAAAAAAGTTGCTTTAAGAGGACAAAGAGCACATCGTCGTTGGAAAAAGATGTTGTTAGAATATAGCGAAAAATATCCACAAGATTACGCGCTTTATCAGTCCTTTTATATAAATCAACCAATGATTAATCTTGATGACTATAGTAGTGAAGTGAATGCAGCTAATGAAGCAACACGTAATACAAGTGGCAAAATAATTAGTAAATTATCTAATCAATACTTGAATCTAATTGGCGGATCTGCAGATTTAACTGCATCAACAAAAGCTAAAGGCGCTGATGGAAACTATAGTAAGGAAAACAGATTAAGTAGAAATATCAATTTTGGTGTTAGAGAACATGCAATGGGTGCAATTGTGAACGGTATGGTTCTTCACGGGGGACTCAGAGTCTTTAGTGGAGCATTCTTCGTATTCAGTGATTATATGAAACCAGCCATTCGACTTGCAGCAATTATGAGAATACCATCAATATTTGTATTTTCACATGATTCAATTGCTGTTGGTGAAGACGGACCAACACATCAACCAGTAGAACAACTTGTTGGATTAAGAGCGATTCCTAATTTAAATGTGATAAGACCAGCTGATGCAAATGAAACATTAGCTGCATGGAAAATAGCAATGGAATCTGAAGACACACCAACAGTCATTATTTTAACGAGACAAAACGTTTTAAAGCAAAAAAATTCAAATTATGATGGCGTTATTAAGGGTGCGTATATTGTTTCACCCGAAAGTAATAAATTAGATGGTATCTTATTGGCATCTGGATCTGAAGTTGAACTTGCAGTAGAAGTTCAAACTTTATTAAAGGAAAAAGGTAAAGATGTTAGAGTAGTTAGTATGCCTTCAAATTATTTATATGATTTACAAACCAAAAAATATCAAAAAGAAATTTTACCTAAGCGTGCAAAAACAATAGCAATTGAAATGGCAAGTAGCCTTTCATGGTATAAATACACACCTTTGGTTTATGGTATTGATAAATTTGGTGCGAGTGCACCAATGGAGAAGGTTCTTGAACTGTATGGATTTACTAAAGAACATGTTTCCGATTTTGTATTGAACAAATTAGCTTAATGAAGAAGTGAATAGCATGATTTATGATGGAATTATTGTTGGTGGCGGACACGCAGGTGTTGAAGCGGCACTAGCAATGGCAAGAATGAACAAGAAAACAATACTCATTACAGGCAACCTGAATAAGGTTGCTTCTTTGCCTTGTAACCCATCAATTGGAGGGCCAGCAAAAGGTATTGTCGTAAGAGAAATTGATGCACTTGGTGGACAGATGGCTAAAAGTGCTGACAAAGGACAAATTCAGATAAAGATGCTCAATGCATCGAAAGGTCCTGCAGTTAGAGCACTTCGTGCTCAAATAGATAAACTTAAATACCCTAGAATCATGCTTGAAGTTTTAAAAACAGCAAAAAATCTTACACTCAAAGAAGCTTTGGTCGAAAAGATGATTATTGAAGATTTACAGGTTAAAGGTATAGAATTAAACAATGGAGAACAAATTTTTGGTAAAACAGTTATTTTAACTACAGGAACATATTTAAATAGTAATATTTTAATCGGTGATGAAAAAACACTTAGCGGTCCTCAAGGGGAACCTACAACATTTGGAATTAGTAAACAACTTAAAGAACTTGGGTTTGAAGTTATTAGATTAAAAACTGGTACACCACCAAGAATTGCAAAAGATAGTGTCGATTTTTCTAAAATGGTAGCTCAACCTGGAGATATTCAAAAATATACATTTAGCTATGACGATAAATATTATGATGAAAATCCAAAAGAGTTATGCTACCTAACACATACAACTTTAAAAACACACGAAATCATTAATGCTAATCTGACAAAATCTGCTATGTATAGTGGAATAGTTGAAGGTGTTGGGCCTAGATATTGCCCATCAATTGAAGATAAAGTTGTACGTTTTAGTGATAAACAAAGACATCAGGTTTTTATTGAACCTGAGAGTATGGAAATTAATGAGCTTTACGTACAAGGATTATCAACCAGTTTTCCTAGAGATATCCAAGAAAGATTATTAAGAACCGTTCCCGGACTAGAAAATGTTGAGTTTGTTAGATATGCATATGCTATTGAGTATGATGCGATAAATCCTATCCAGCTTTATCCAACACTAGAAACGAAAAATATACAGAACTTATATTGTGCTGGACAAATTAATGGAACAAGTGGTTATGAAGAAGCAGCTGGTCAAGGTTTAATGGCCGGGATTAATGCAGTACTTAAACTTTCAAATAAGAAACCGTTTATTTTACGGCGCAATGAAGCTTACATTGGAGTACTCATTGATGATTTAGTCACAAAAGGAGTTCTTGATCCTTATCGTTTAATGACATCAAGAGCTGAACATCGTCTTTTACTCAGACATGATAATGCTGAGTTGAGATTGCGAGAATATGGCTATAGATTAGGCTTAGTTGATGAAAAAACATATCAAAACTATTTGAAAAAGAATGCGTCATATGAAAAGCTTTGTGATTTTGTGTGTAGTTATAGAATTATGCCTACACAAGGAAACCTTGATTATTTGCAATCACGAAATTCATCACCAATCTATGAAGCAGTTTTGTTATCGGATTTACTAAAAAGACCAGAAATAAACAAACAGGATATTTTGTTTTTCACTCAAGATAGCTATAGCGATGATGCACTTGAACAATTGGAAATTAAAATAAAATATGAAGGTTATATTCAAAAAGCAATCAGAGAAGCTGATAAGATGCTTCGCTTGGAAGATAAACTAATTCCTATGCAAATAGATTATGCAAAGATTAGAAATATATCCTCTGAAAGTAGAGAAAAGTTAACTAAAATCAAACCACAGACTCTCGGACAAGCATCGAGAATCTCAGGTGTGAATCCAGCAGATATTTCTGTTTTATTAGTGTATCTAGAATCGGGAAGTGCAAACCGTGGATTTTAAAAAAGATTTACTTGATGGACTGGGTATTGAAGTTACGCAACAACAACTTAATCAATTTGATATTTATTATCAGTACTTAATCGAATATAATAAAATTATAAACCTTACGCGCATCACAGAAATCGATGATGTATACTATAAGCACTTCTATGATTCTTTAACACTTGCAAACACAATTGATCTTAACAGTGTTAAATCACTATGTGACAT
Source organism: uncultured Mariniplasma sp. (assembly GCA_964625435.1). Classification (GTDB taxonomy): domain Bacteria; phylum Bacillota_I; class Bacilli_A; order Acholeplasmatales; family Acholeplasmataceae; genus Peloplasma. The sequence continues at coordinate 2,492 of CAZVDQ010000048.1, read as the reverse complement.
GGGTTCTGGGGCCGGGTTTCCGAGTATACCACTCAAGATAATGTTTCCAAACTTAAATGTTACAATTGTTGATTCATTAAACAAACGTATTGTATTTCTAGAAAAACTTTTAGACAAACTTGAAATTACAGATGTTGTCTCAATTCACGATCGTATCGAACATTTTGCACTCAATCATCAATCATCATTTGATGTAGTTACAGCAAGAGCTCTTGGGAATATGTCATTAATTGCCGAGATGGGGATACCTATTACAAAAATTAAGGGTAAATTTGTTGCTTATAAAGGAAACAATTATGAAGAAGAATTGAGTGTTTCTCAACAAGGAATAAAGTTATTAGGTGGGAATGTGCAAAAAGTTTCAAAATATGAATTACCATTTCATTTAGGAACAAGAAATCACATAGTCATCGAAAAAATTAAAGATGTTAAAGGATATCCAAGACAATTTTCAGTAATGAACAAGAAACCTCTATAAAATACCAGATAGGAGTGAATATGGGCAAAATTATTGCAGTATCCAATCAAAAAGGCGGTGTAGGAAAGACGACAACAAGTGTCAATCTTTCGGCAGCTTTAGCAGAATGTGGAAAAAAGGTACTATTGGTTGACTTTGATCCACAAGCGAGCACCACGACAAGTTTGGGAATCAATAGGAGTATGCTCTACTCTACTATTTTTGATATTTTATTAGGTGAAAAAACAGTTCGAGAGACTATCATCCATCTGCCAGATTTAGGAATCGATGTTATTCCAGCAACAATTGAATTAGCTCATATAGAGGTTAGACTCGATCACGAAGATAGAGAGTATATTCTAAGTCAAAGACTACAGGGTATTTCGGGTGAATATGATTATGTGATTATAGATTGCCCACCTTCCTTAGGATTATTAACCATTGGTGCGCTTTATGCAGCTAACTCTGTGTTAATTCCTGTTCAATGCCAGTTTTTAGCTATTGATGGTTTAACACAATTACTTAACACGATTAGAATTGTTCAGAAGAAACTTAAAGTAAATAATAAAAAATTGGAAATTGAAGGTGTACTACTAACTATGCTTGATAAACGGACAAAAGCAGGTTGGGAAATTGTGCACGAGATAAAGGACTATTTTAAAGACGGGGTATTTGACACGATTATCACAAGTAATGTAGCAGCACAGGTTGCTCCGACATATGGATTACCAGTTTTAACTTATGCACCAAAATCACCCGCAGCTAGACTATATAAATCGCTCGCAAAGGAGATTGTGATTAATAATGAAAGATGAAAAAGTAGCAAGAACTTTATCTGACCTACTCCAAGAACATCATGTGGATGATGTGCTTGAAGGAGAAATTATTGATGAAATTTTTCTAACTGAAATTAAACCTAACCCTTTTCAACCTAGAAGAATATTTGACGAAGAAAAAATTGATGAACTTGCACAGTCTATTAAAGAACATGGAGTGTTTCAACCGATTATAGTGAAAAAAGTTAAACAAGGATACATTATTGTCTCTGGCGAAAGAAGATTTAGAGCTGTACAACGTGTAGGTTTGAATACAATTCCTTCAATTGTAAGACAATATGAAGAATCAAAAGTTGCTGAAATCGCTCTTGCTGAAAATTTACAAAGAGAAAATCTTACACCAATAGAAGAAGCTGAAGCATACAAAGTTGTTATGAACAACCTTAAACTTACGCAAGCTGAGCTCGCAGTTAAAATTGGCAAAAGCAGATCTCATGTTACTAACACTTTAGGATTACTCAATCTTCCAGAAGAAGTTCAGCAAATGTTGCTTAAGAGCCAAATCAGTATGGGACATGCTCGTGCTTTAAGTAAACTAGAGGATACGAAACAAATTATTAAATTAGCGAATAGAATAGTAGAAAAACAACTTAGCGTTAGACAGATTGAAGAACTGACTAAAATAGAGGTTAAAACAAATCAGATTAAGCGTACTGTAGAACATAAATATAGAAAGCAAGAAAAACAATTGAGCGAGCTATATGGACAAAGAATAAAAATCGATGATAAAAAGATCGTTATTTACTGTCAAGAAGAGTCGCTTCATGATATATTAGAAAGACTTTTAAAGAAGTGAAATACAATATTGGAGATCGCGTAATCACTAAAAAACCACACGTCTGCGGTTCTTTCGAATGGGAAGTTCTTCGAATGGGAATTGATATTAAACTCAAATGTGTTAAATGTGGACGAGAGATTATGATGTTTAAAGCTGAATTGGATAAGAAGATCAAATCAATAAGTCCTAAACAAAATATTTGATAGCAAATTCTTTATAATATTTATATTATTATAAGATATCCCAAATTCAGACATATTCTGTCTCTATTTAACTCTCAAAATGACGATTGATAGACAAAAAGACAAAAAGATAAGGAAAGTTGTTGATTTTTTTAAAACGATAAGATAGAATATATAAGCAAGCCTAAAAACGGAGGGGTAGCGAAGTGGCTAAACGCGGCAGACTGTAAATCTGTTCC
>CAZVDQ010000047.1:0-11503 GCA_964625435.1 uncultured Mariniplasma sp. | reverse complement strand
AATAATCATCAATTTAACGCTATAGGGAGAATGTAAGCGCTATAATTGATGTTTAATTAACGCAACCGATTGCATATAATTTAACTCAAGGGGATAAAATATGGCCAATATTAAAGATGTAGCAAAAGCTGCTGGAGTCTCTACTTCAACGGTATCAAGAACAATTAACAATAGTCCATCTATATCAGAAGAAACGAAAGAGAGAGTTTTTAGTGTAATCAAAGAACTAAATTATTCTCCAAGTGGTATAGCTAAAGCCTTAACAAATAATAAATCATATACTGTTACTTTGCTCGTGGATGTTGAAGATGAAAAGTCATTTCAAAATCCATTTTTCTATGAAATTATGCATGGGATTGAAAAGTTCGTTTACAAGAAAGAATTTAGTTTGATTGTTGCTAACTTAAATAGTACAATTAAAAAACGCAGTGTCTTGGATTGGTTAGTCAAAGGTAAAAGAACGGATGGAGTTATTCTACCTTCATCAATTTTAAATTCAGATATTGTTGAAGAACTTAAAAAAGATAAAGTTCCTTTTGTTGCTATCGGTGAAACAACACAACTAAAAGAATCTGTTAGTTGGGTTGATATCGATAATAAAAAAGGCGCTGAAATGGCAACTTATAACTTACTTAAAAAAGGTTATGAAAATATTGCTTTTATTGGATTAGATAAATCGAAAGTATTTAGTAATAGAAGATATGAAGGCTATTGTAGTGCACTCCAAAAGAGTAACCTACCCCTACAAAAAGATTTAGTCGTCGAATGTGGCAATTCTAAACATGATGGCTATAATCAAATGAAGAAATTATTAAATGGCCAAACAAAACCTAATGCTGTCATCTGTGCCGATAATACGATTAGTATTGGTGCGATTAGAGCAATTCAAGAAGCTGGATTATCAATTCCCGCAGATATCGGTATGATTAGCTTTGATAATGTACAAATTGCTGAGTTATCATATCCAACGATATCAACAGTCAATGTTGATGTCTTTGAATTGGGATATCAATCAGCGAAATTACTTTTCGACCTCATGGAAAACCCACATGCGAAAGATCAGGGATTACTCGTCTCAACAAATATTGAAGAACGTGAAACCACTAAATTGAATTAAGTCAGTCATTTTTACAAAGTCTCTCGAGAGGAGTACATAAATAGCACAGCCTATTTATACACAACACATATGAATCAATTTCTTATTAAACATAGTGAAACAAGAGAATATATCTATCCAGTAACAAGAAATTCATTGATGATCAAACTTGAATGTCATTTGGAAGAATCATGCAAAATCAATTTAATTTATTGGAAGAGATTTCATGAAGATAAAAAAAAGACAATCAAATTAGAATCATTTGATTACACGAATGAAAGTCATTATTATTATTGTCAATTGGAATTAGATGAACCAGTAAGATACTTAAATTATTGTTTTGAAATCACTTGTGGAACTGAAACAAAATATTATACGACACAAGGATTGAGTAACAAGTATAACGAAAATTATTTTGAATACCAATCAACAAGTGAACTTGATGTCTTTCAGACACCAAAGTGGGCTAAAGGAATTGTTGGATATCATATATTTCCAGACCGATTTCAAATCGGAGGCGATTCGAAACAAGTATTCCAAAACTGGGATACCAAACCTGATCGCACCAGTTCATTTGGTGGTGATCTAGAGGGCATCATTAAAAAATTGGATTACCTCGCTCAATTAGGAATTCAAGTCATCTTTTTAACACCTATATTCACATCTCATTCAAATCATAAGTATGATACAATCAACTATTTCGAAATTGATCCATCTTTTGGAACCATAGAAGAATTGAAGAAACTTGTTCAACAAGCTCATGATAAACAAATAAGAATCATTTTAGATGGTGTATTTAATCACATTGGTTATTATTCAGAACAATTTCAAGATGTTATTCAAAATGGACAAAAATCACCTTATTGGAATTGGTTTTACATCAATGGAGAAGAAATTGATGTAGAACATATCAATTACGAATGTGTTGGCGATTATAAATGGATGCCTAAATTAAGATACTCAAGCCCCGAATTAAGAGCTTTTATGCTTAAAGTAGCTACTTACTGGATTAATGAAGCAAACATTGATGGATGGCGTTTAGATGTTGCTGATGAAGTGGATTATACTTTCTGGCAAGATTTCAGAAAAGCTACTAAATTAACCAACGATCAAATACTATTAACTGGCGAAACATGGCATGATGGAAGAGATTTACTACGTGGTGATCAACTAGATTCAATCATGAATTACCGGTTTAGATCATTTGTCATCGAATTTTTCATCAAAAAACAAATGAGTAAAGAAAAATTTAAAGAAGAAATAGAAAAATTACTTTTCGCTTACCCTATTCAAACCAGAAATATCTTATATAACCTTCTTGGAAGTCATGATACGCAACGTATACTCACAGTATGTCAAACTGATATAACACTTTTTAAGATGGTTGTAGCATTCCAAATGACTTACCCGGGAATGCCCGTGATCTATTACGGGGATGAAATTGGAACTGAAGGCGAAACGGATCCTGATTGTAGAACAACAATGAAATGGAATGCAATTGATTCTGATATCCTCGAGTTTTATCAAATGATGACAAAACTCAGAAGAGATCACAAAGCATTAACTCTAGGAGACTTCAAACATCTCAATTTAAACGAATCAGTTTATGGATATGTTCGAAAATATCAAAACGAATCAGTTATCGTTTTATTTAACACATCAGATACAGGTAAGAATTTAAGTTTTGATCTTTCAATGTTTAAAATAAATACTGAGGAATCCCAAGAAAGTCGTCATATAAAACTTCATGTTCCAGCACAAGGGTTTAGAATTATTGAAATAAATGAAATTGATTTAGAGATAAGATTTGAATTTCTTGTCTAAAAATATATATAATTAAAGGAGAGAGAAATGAAAACAAAAGCTTTACTGATTGTTGCTATAATGGTATTTGCAATAACCTTACTTACTGGTTGTGCTAAAGATACTGGTGAAACAGTAACTATAGAATTCTGGCATAACTATTCAGCAGGTGATGGACAAGTACAAGTATTAGATGATTTGATTGCTGAATTTGAAGAAGCAAATCCAAACATCGTTGTTCATCCAGTCTTTATGGATTGGTCTAATCTTAAGAACAGTGTTGTTCTTGGAGCTACAACGGGCGTTCTACCTGATGTTTTACGTGGAGATATCGCATTTGTTCCTCAATTCCAGAGTTTGAATACTTTGCTAGCATTAAGTGATTTTGATGATTATGATACTCAAGCAGCAAAAGTTCTTGCTCAACCTAATAGTTCAAACCTTATGGGTTCTGATTATTATGGAATTGCAGCAAACACAAATACAAAGATCTTATTCTACAATGAAACTTTATTGACAGCAGCTAGTGTTAGTGTTCCTACAACACTTGACCAAGTCTGGTCAGCAGCAACTACTTTAACAAGTGGTAATGTCATTGGTTACGTTGAACCATGGACAGGTATTTGGAATGTTGGACCATATATTTGGAGTGAAGGCGGACAAGTATTATCACCAAATAACTCTACTGCAGAAGGCTATATCAATAGTGCAATCGTTGTAGACGTTATTACAACATTAAAAGACCTTTATGCAGCTGGCTCATTAGCTGGACCTTCAATGGATCCAGGTGCTGTCGGTGATACCGATGGTTGGGCAGCAGGTACGTATGCTATGGAACTTGATGGACCATGGAGAGGTGCATCTAACGATGCAGCAGGCATTGAATATAGTGCAATTCCACTTCCAGCAGGTAGTGCAGGATCAATTAGTGTTTTAGGTGGAGAAAACTTCATGCAATTTAAGACATCTGATGAAGCACATCAAAATGCAGCTTGGTTATTTGTTAAATTTATGACTGATACTCATGCTCAAGTTGAAATGGCTAAAGTTGGTCAAATGCCTGTTAATTTAGAAGCATTGACAAATACAGAAGTTCTTGCAGCAATGCCATTGTTACCAGTATTTGCAGAAGCTTTACTAACTGCAAAAGCTAGACCAGTTATTCCTGAATGGAGTGAAGTTGAAGGCATTATTGCTACTAAGGTAGCAGAAGCTATCACAGGAGCTAAAGATGTTCAGACTGCGCTTGATGAAGCAGCAACTGAAATTGATGTTATATTAGGAAGTTAATTATCGTTTTATCCTTTTAAATTTGTGGGGCAATTGTAGATGACACAATCAGATACAAGCCCCACAATTTAATTATTACATCTATGGAGAGATACATGAAAAAGACTTCTTTGACTATGAAAAAGTATATCAAAGGCTTTGATTGGAGAATCTTGGTTATTTTTGTGCCTGGGTTAATTTTTGTTTCTATGTTTACGTTCTATCCAATGGCTAAAATGATTATCATGAGTTTTTTTGATTGGAAAATTGGATATCAACAAACATCTCCATTTATCGGTTTTGATAATTATATCGCTGTCGCAAGTGATCCGACAGCAAAAATAGCTATTGTAAATACTTTAGTCTATGTTTTAATTACAGTTCCATTTCAGATGATTATAGGATTATTGGTTGCTGTTTTGATTAATGGAATCACCAAGCATTCTGTATTATATAGAGTTTCATATTATCTACCAGTGATTACTTCATGGGTTATTGTTGCTTTGTTATTTAGATATATATTTAGTAACTATGGACTTTTGAACTATTTTATTACTGATACACTTCATATTGTTAATGAGCCTATAGGATGGTTAAGTACCAGATGGTCAGCTTTATTTGCAGCAATGCTTTTAGGTATCTGGAAGGGTATTGGATGGAATATGATTATCTTTTTAGCAGCTTTGCAAGCTGTTTCAAAGGATCAATATGAAGCAGCTGATATGGATGGCGCTAATCGCAGTCAAAAGTTCTTTAATATTACAGTTCCTGGAATTAAAGGAACGTTAGTGTTTGCTTTAATCATGCTTACGATTGGTGGGTTTAATACATATACACCAATTGCTGTATTAACAGGAGGAAATCCATATCATCAAACTGAAGTTGTTCTCACGTGGATGTACTTCCAAACGTTTGATGCTCTCAATATGGGATATTCAGCTGCATTATCGGTGATTATCGCTTTAATTATTATGGTGATTACGATTGTTATGTTTAAACTAACTAGATTTGGTGGTGATTCTAAATGAGAAAGAATAAGAATACCATCTTTACATTTAGAGGCCGTAAAATAGATTCGATGATGATCATAAGATATTTATTACTAACTATCGGCATATTCATTGTTGTTATTCCAATGATCTATATGGTGATCTCATCTTTAAAGGATAATCGTGTAACGTTTACGTATCCACCCGTGTTATTTCCACCTTTTAGTGAAATAACATTTTCAAACTATCAATATATTTTACAAAACGTTACATTCTTTAGATATTTACTTAATACAATTTTTGTCTCAAGTGCAACAGTGATTATTGCTGCAATTGTCTCATCGATGTTAGCATATTCATTTGCAAGATTAAAAATACCTGGAAAAAAGATAATTTATGGATTTATCATCTCGATTATGCTTATTCCTGGGCTTGCGATGATTATTCCTCAATTTGAACTTGCAGCACGTTTTGGATTAATTGATAGTATTTGGGGAGTTATATTATTCTATGCTGCATGGGTTATACCGTTTTCTACCTTTTTACTCAAAGGATATATTGAAGACAATATTCCCATTGAGCTTGATGAATCGATCTTTATTGATGGTGGTAGTATATTTTCGGTATATAGATATATTGTCATACCTATTATTTCACCAGCGATTGCTGCAGTTAGTATTCTAAATTTCTTATTCCCATTTGAAGAATTAGGGTGGTCACAAGCAATTCTAAAGACAGATGCGATTAGAACGATGCCAGTTGCTATTACAATGTTTTTTCAAGCACATAATAGAACAGACTGGGGTTATGTATTTGCCATGTCAGTGATGGCTATGATTCCTGTTATCATTTTCTATTTATTACTTCAGAAGTATTTTGTTAAAGGTTTAACATCAGGAGCTATTAAAGGTTGATGTTTATATAATTTTAAATAATAAAAGGTATAGTATTTCTCCTCTTAGGCTATATATTTCATTATTTAGAGAACCCAGATTTATAAAAAAGCACGACCCCCCATCGTGTTTTTTTATTTTAATTGTTGTATTTAAATCATTCCCAGGTGCAATAGTATCATGATATAATATACTTAATAAAGCCATTCTATTTAAACCCGCTTTATAAAATATGCGAATTCGAGGTATACAAGGATGAATACTAATCATGCAATGAAGTTAACCAAGTACAATGTTGAAAAAATAATGTTTTCACTAAATAAGGATTTTGACTTTAAGTCACCCAAAAGAGTCAACGTTAAACCTATCTTTGACAGAGAAGTAACAAAGCTAGATGATGATAATTATAATGTTTACTTATCTGTTACATTTAAAGAGTTAGATCAACAAGCGATACTTCCTTTTTATATTGATCTTGCTATTTCTGGGAATTTCTTCCTTTCGAAGTGGGAAGATCAAGATAAAATCGTTTTTGCAAGAAATAGTGCAACCGCGATATTGTTTCCTTATTTAAGATCATTATTAACTACAATTACGATTAATGCTAATGTACCTCCATATATCCTACCAATTATGAATACTTCAGTGTTGTTTAAGGATACAGTAAAAAAATAAATAATTGTTTTATTGAAATTTGAAAGTTAGTTTAAGGGTCTTTTAAGCTAACTTTTTTATTACGCACACATTATTGAGTGAAATTCTTTTCTCAACAATTGAAAAAATCAACCCAAAAACGATAAGATTAGCATATGTTATTATTGTATAATAAGAGTAACGACACAAATTACTATATCTAAAGAGTGTCTTTAATGTATATTTTCAAGGGAGAACTTATGAAAAAAATTGCAATTTATATCTTAATCTCTTTAATAGCCATCTCTTTTTTCGGTTGTGAAGAAGAAATTAATACGAATGAATTAGCTATTGGTATTGAAAATATCGTGTTATCTTCAGAACACCGAGGATTTGCTATTCAACTAAGTATTAATGAAACTTATTTAAGTATAACCTTAGATCAAATCACAACATATGGTGTTGCTTATTCAACGAATCCGATATTTAATGACCAACCGGTCACACTGGATAATAGTGAAGGTTATATAGAAGGTAGCAGTTTAAATTTCTTGTTTTCTAATATTGCACAAGAAAATTATCATACAACATTTTATCTTAGAGCATACTTTAAATATCTTGATGAAAATCAAGAGACTCAAGTTGTTTATTCAAATGTCTTGGTAGATGCAGTTGATATGTATACTTTAGCTTTGTCAGATGAATCTGATTTTGCACAAGAAATTATTTTTATTGTTGAAAATGAAGTTATTACTTCAATTGATATTACTGTTGATACCACAGCTTACACTGCGGTGACACTTTCAACCGAATATGAAGTCTTATTGACCATAGAAGAAGATAATATCATTTTAACTGTAACACCAACTGAAGGTTATAGACTCTCTAGTGAAGTTGTTCTCAATGTCAATGAAGATTTAGTTAATTCATCTAAATATACGATTGATGATCAAACGTTGATTTACACATTTAAAGATCCCAATTTCATTGATCCAGATGCTTATGTTGATGTTGATGTTACATTTGATTTAGATGGTGGTGTATGGAGTAGTGAGATATTTAATAGTTTTACTGCAGAAAACAGTTTAACGATAACAGCATTAAATGATACGAGTGGAGTGAACTATACAATAGTTGACCATTCAGTAACGTTACTGAGATGGTTTTACAAGTTATTTATTAAATATAATGATTTCTATGATGCATATGAAATAGTTGCAACTGATAGTGCAACAGCAACCATCAGTGATCTTAATATATCTGATTATGATTATGTTTTAGCAATTCACGATAATTGTCAGGATATAGATGCACTAGATGCGATGATCGCCTATATAGGTGATACAACGCAAAATCTTTTTATCACCTTTGATTCAGATGTGGACCCTTATACAGCAGGAGACATTCAAGTATCTTTCTATTCGTTAAGCATTATCTCCCAAAATTATCAATTAACGATGAACGAAGAAGATAACTTACCAGTTCCTGTAAGACCTGAATTTTCATTTATTGGATGGAGTGATGGTGAACATGTCTTTAATGTCTTTCCTAGATATCAAGCTAAAGATAATACACTACAAATTACCTATACTGCTTTATGGGATGCTGAAACGATGAGTGATGTCGAACTATATTTATCGGAATTGATTCCAGATCAAATCAATGAAGATCTTGTACTACCATCAACTTATAGTGATTTTGCAATTGCTTGGGTTTCAAGTGATACTGAAATCATTAGTAATGATGGGACTTATCATAGACCTTATCAAGCAACAACGGTAAGCTTAACAGCAACCATTACATCTGATGCAGAATCTTACGTTAGAACATACAGTGTTGAATCTTCTGGATTTAAATCACTTGGTCTTGGTATTGCTTCAAGCTATATCTATCGTGAGTACTCTTCTGTCACTGATCTATTCTTTGAAACCTTAGATATTATTAATTGCGCTTTCATTCATGCAAACTCAGATGGTACCTTGACTGGAACAGCGTTCTTATATAATGTAGAACAATATATTATGCCTAAGGCACATGCGCAAGGCGATTGGGTCATTTTCTCAATTTCTCCAAGTTCAGAGTGGTCCACCATTGCAGCAAGTGGTACGCGCATCAATACATTTGCAGACAATATCGTTGATACCATTAACACTTATGGATTTGATGGTGTTGATATCGATTGGGAAACACCTTTATTATCAGAAAAAACAAGGTTTACTGAGATGATGCGTGTAATCTATACGAAGGTTAAAGAAAACAATCCTAATCATCTCGTTACAGCCGCTATTGCAGGTGGAGTGTGGCAACCTCCAGACTACGATTTAATCAATTCACAGCAATATCTTGATTTCATTAACATGATGACTTATGGAATGGTTTCTAATAATGGGTATTATCAAAATGCGCTTTATAGATCTACAACTTTTGATAATCCAACGTTCGTTGCAGGAAAAACATTAACTAGTTGCTCAATAGAAGAAAGTGTTGCTATTTATCATAATGATTATGATATCCCGTATAGAAAGATTATTGTTGGTGTTGCTTTTTACGGAATCAAGCAATCAAGAACTTATAATGCAGCAACATCATCATGGTCAAGTTGGGTTAATGCTGGATCAGTTTCATTCAACAGTATAACAAATAGCTATATGGGCAATAGTAGCTATGAATATCATTATGATTCAAACGCAGGTGTTCCCTATATTGTAAAAACGGACGGAACACTATTTATATCCTTTGATAATGCTAGATCAATTGCTGAAAAGGCTGAATATATCTTATCAAATGGATTAGGTGGTATGATGTATTGGGAAAATGGACACGACTCAACAGGTACACTTCTATCAGCAATAAAAACAGGGCTTAATAAATAAACAATTGGTATACTAAAAACATTCCGCTTGGAATGTTTTTTATCTATATGGATAAGGTTATTAAGTGATAGTTATTAGAAGTGAGGGTAAGGTATTGAAATACCTTTTAAAAACTGTTATCATATATATGATGCTCGAAAGAATCAACGATTCATACTTATAACAAAGGGGTCAAGGGGAAATATGAAAAAAATTATTTTAATACTTATGATGGTATCATTTTTTGTTGGATTATCAGGTTGTACACCAGGTTCTTCATCCGGTTCTTTTTCATCTTATTATGACAAATTAGTAGAGTATCAATCTAAACTTCAATCGTTAATTAATGATGCTGATGTAGCTAACACGACATCTCACACAAGAGCTTTAGCTACATTAGATGAATCAAAGATGTATATGAAAGAAGATTTTATGGCTGTTTATTTATCTCAACCCGGATTTCATCCTGATATTAATCGTACAGAGTTTTTATATGCTTACAAGGGACTAATTGATGATGTGGTTGATAAACTCGATGAATTAGGTGTCATTAAACTCGATGTATATGTTGATATCCAGTTTGAAGGTTACGGAGATGTATCCATTTATTGCGGATATGCATCAGATGAAGGAGTAATCATTAAACTTCAATATGATCGTGATGAAATGACAATACTTACAGCATTTAAAACAGGATATCTTGATGATGTGTTTTTTGTTAATCAAATAGATTATTATAAAGATGGTAGTGAGCTTAACTATAACTACTCTGAATTTGTTGAAGGTGAAACATATGTAGAAATTCAATATCGTGGAGATGGTGATTTTCTTTACACAAGCCACGGATTACTTACAAATGAGGAATTCACTCTACAGAAGAGTGTAGAGGGTTTAGAAGGTGAATCAGGACCTTATGGTGGCTATACTGTAAGCTGGTTTAACACCGAAACCAGAGTTAGAAATCATTTGGGATTTGATTTGGATAATGAGTTGTTTCAAGAAATGTATGAAGTTTTTAATGATCATAGCATTCTATTTGAATACTTTGATTATGATCTAACAAGTCCAGAGGTAAAAGTTGCTTGGAATATGCTTGAGGCTTCTGGTTGGGATTATGTTTACGTTGAGGATATTGAGCAAAGTAACCCACAACCTACGGATGGTATTTATAAAGATGGTGTTCATTTATTTGAAGGAGACCAACTCAATGTCGATAAATCAGCTAATAATTCCAATTTAAGAATAGGTAAAGATTTTAATTTAGGCGAACTCACTCAAGCAGAACTTGATTTAACTGCTTATGGATTGACCTTTTCTATGAATTTAACCTTTGATACAATCGATCAAATGAGAGAAGATGCCCTATCTGCTACAGATGCATTTGCAAACTATAAAGGTGTTGATTTCTTTGGAGGAAATATTTCTGCTGAATTCTTAAATATTGTTGATGACGATTTGCAATTTGATTTAGAGTTTTAAGAGTCATTAGAACAAGAACTTATATTAAATATTGTTGCCAAAAGAGCTTACAAGCTCTTTTTTATTTATTCTTTTGCTTATAGAAAAGAGAAAAGCCAGCAATTAATATGTAATATTTACGACACATATGTAATAAAATTTCACATAATACGATATAATTCGTGGATTTTGTTGACTTCTTCCAAGGAAATGACTATAATTAAGGAAAAGCACGTACACATGTGGAAGAAAATTACTTATCACGCAAGAGGTGTAACTTATGGTTAAGAATAAAGATGTCGCCCTTAGAGCTAAGGTTTCAGTTGCTACTGTTTCAAGGGTCATGAATCAAAGTGGTTACGTTTCAGAAGAGACAAAGGAACTTGTTCTCAAAACATTTAACGAACTTGCAAATGAGGACAGCATTTTTAGCCAATCAATTTCAAATAGAAAAACAAACATCATTGGTGTCGTTATTCCTGATATAGCGAATCCTTTTTTTGCTGAAGT
>CAZVDQ010000046.1:0-11934 GCA_964625435.1 uncultured Mariniplasma sp. | reverse complement strand
CTTATGTGTTTCAATAGCTCAGCTGGATAGAGCAACGGCCTTCTAAGCCGTCGGTCGGGGGTTCGAATCCCTCTTGAAACGCCATTAGAATTTACACACCCAGATAAAGCACCTTTATATCTGGGATTTTTTACAAATTGTTTGATAAGTATTGCTTGTCTATATTCTTATTATAAGTAATATTTGTCATAATGTCAACAAGAAAATAAGTATTGCTTATCAAAATCAAATCTAAGGAGGTTTTAACTTATGTTAGTACTAAGACTTAAAGAATTTAGAAAGAAGCACAACATGAGCCAAAGAGATGTCGCAGAATTGATGATGATTACTCAAGCCTATTACTGGTTATGGGAAAATGGGAAAAATTTTCCAAATGCTAAACAGATCATAAAACTATGTGACATTTTTAAATGCTCACCAAATGATCTATTTGGGATACATGGAGACTATTCTATAGTAATGGATGAATTAGATAGTAAGTGAAAGGAGCTGAGCAAATATGGAAAAAGCAGTTGTAATTATTACATGGAAAACTGGGCAAAAAAACAAAAAAAACATGATAAAAATATACGAATTTTTATATCCTCTGTTTGGTGAATCAATTACTATTGTTAAAGATAATGAGTATTTTACTTCTTATCAAGTTGACTTAATTAGAACCTATAATGATAGTTATTTTGATTTGATGAAAGGTTCTGGTTCAATAAAAAATAAGGTCAGAGCTGTTGAAATTGTTGAATTTAACAAATTACCTTAATTATCAAACTTATTGATTTTATCCTGGTAAGTTTTTTTTACATGCTTTGTTGAAACATGTAGATAGCGTTCTGTTGTCTTGATGTTTTTTTTAATCTATGATCTTTTCACTATAGGTCTTGTATATAGTTCAATAGATTGATTACCAAAAGTGTACGTTATTTTCCCATTACTACTTAGAACATCTTTTATAACTCCTCCTACATAAGCTTTTGGTGTGAAAATCTTTACATTCTCTTCAGTGTTTGTTATTGTGATTTTTGAAAAAGTAAATTTACTTAATAGTGTTGAGGGTTCTGTCAAAGTTATTGTGAATCCCGTGTTAACATTATATATATAAATATCTTCTAGTTCATATCCAAGCATATCATAAACACCAAATCTATAAGCTCCTATACCAAAAGATTGTACTCCAAGTGAATAATAACCGATGTTTACGTCAAGATATACCTCTTCATCTTCAACAAAAGTAACATTGTCATCTGATATTTTGGAATACCATTTAATGCTCAAATCAGTGTTAATTTCTGAAAGAAACGTATTTTCAGTATATAAAAAATCGCTTAATTGCAACTGTTTTGATGAAAAACGAACATTTGAGAAAGGGCAAACACCTATATAAGAATTTGATTCAATACCAATAAAGCCTACTAAAATTCCTTCAGGAAGAATACTAAAATCAAAATCAGTGTACTTAATAATATCAAGTTTCTCACTTGTATACCCTATCTCATATGATTGTTCAGATAATAAGTCATAGAAGAACACATTATAATTTTCACTTTTGCATGAGACCATAATTGGACATGTAATAAAAATTGTAACAAATATTAATAATTTTTTCATTTTAGTTCCCCCTTTTTTCTTATTAGCAAGATGATGGGTATTGAAGTCTAAATGGATTTGTTGTCACTGTAAATCTAGGTCCAGATTTGTCTGTATATCCGTAAACATAATATAAGAAATTTGTTGGAACCACAACATTAAATGCCTCATAATAATTTTTAAAATCTGCAGTGTACCTGTAATTCCCAACTGTAGCGACCTCGGATGATAGATGTTCGGTTACTCCCCCAAAAGTGATTGAAACACCAGTGCTATATTTTAAAATAACCCCATTTCCCCAATAAACGTCATTTGTGTCTTGAGGATATGTTTGATATTCACTTCCCAGGTAAATACTCGTTACATAACTTACTTTATAGTTTGAACCGTATGATGGACCCATATCTGTCACACCTCCAACGAAGGCTGAAGGATATATTTCATGAGCAACACCAGAAAATGCGAAAGCTATTGAATGTGCTAAATCTACAACAATCATCCCTGCATCTTGTTCAACAAATTGAAATTTTGTACCGATTATTTTGGACACTCCATCCTCAACAGTGTATGAGAAGCCATATGATGTAGACATTTCAATTGATTTACTACCAGTAATTTCAAAACCTACGCCTTCATATGATGCACCTATCGCAATATCCATTACATTAGTTACTGAATTATTTAAGTTAAAAGTAAAGGTGTTTTTAACACCTTCAACACTTTGTATATCAGCAATAGGAACATCTGCATATACGTTCACTCTATTCCAAGCTAAATAGCAAAGATTTGCCGGAATAAAACCATAATACAGAATGAAAATACATCCAAAAACATCTTCTAACTCTTCAGGATCTGGCAAAGTAGACAAAGCTATGTTCTTTGATCCCAGAGAAGTTGGAAGATTATCAATGTTTTCATCACTCATGATAACTTCTTTCATTATGATATTTCCATTTTTCTTTGTTTGTAATTTCACAGCTGCTTCATATAATTCTTCGTCTTCAATATTTGTAGATACATAGATTTTCTCGTATAAACCAGAAAAGATTCTTTCCCCAACGACAATATTAATACGCATTAAGATACTGCTATAATTCTCAGAAGTAGCAATGTTATCCAAATCAATTGAGATTGTGGATTTAAGCTTTACATCATCTTGATACAAAACATTCCCTTCCATATCAATGAAACTAATATTTACTTCTTCACTATCGTTTTCTTTAGCGTAATCTTTTATTTCTTTGAAACAATCATCAAACTCTAATCTAATTTTCTTTTCTTTAACATATTCTTTGTAATCAATTTTATCACTAGAACTGTCACTTACTCCGATTATATTTGTAAACATATTAATTGATATCAGAGAAAATATTACAAGCGATAATAAAATAATCCTTTTCATTTTTTAGTCTCCTTTGATTTGAAATTCATCAAAAATAAAATCCTTACAATATATAATAATATCAAACCATGATTATCTCCCCTCCCCCAAAAATTATAACCCCAAAAGCTAAA
This sequence comes from uncultured Mariniplasma sp., assembly GCA_964625435.1. Lineage (GTDB taxonomy): Bacteria > Bacillota_I > Bacilli_A > Acholeplasmatales > Acholeplasmataceae > Peloplasma. The sequence continues at coordinate 8,838 of CAZVDQ010000046.1, read as the reverse complement.
ATAATCAATATTTATTTATAGTGGTTGTCCATACAAATCCCATATATTTTTTGATAAATATTATAGTGCTTATGAAATAAAACATCCTTAAGGACAAAAGCTAAACCAATCAGATGTTGGTTTAATTTACATAATGATTTATCAATATTTCCATATTTTCTTTGGTAATTGTATTCGTGAATCATACACATTCCACCACAAATATATTGAGCCCAGCAATCCTGACAACTTATTCTTTTTAATTGTTGATCTATCAACTCGTTTTTACGATTTTCATCAATTCCATCCGTTATTGACCCTACTTTAAATTGAGACATTCTGGAAGCAGCTCCACAAACATATATATTCTTATCTTTTCCAAGAGCAAACTTAGATATTCCTCCACCACATCTTGTAGCTACAGATTGATTAAGAAAAACTCTTCTAATGAATTTCCCAAATAAATCTTCATCCCTTAAAATTGAAACTAGATACCACGTATTCAATTTTAGAGTTTCTTTGATTAAAAAATCAAGCAAATGATTATATGATTCCAAAACCAAATCAATATTATCCTTAGTGATTGCACCTTTATCTATATCAAACTCTCTTACAGGTTTTATTGAGATAACTTCGAAATAATCACTTAATTTTTTCATTGATTTAACTAAATCAATTGATTGATTTGTTAAAGTTACAGCTGCGCCTCTGAACGATAAGTCACTTTTTTTTATATTATTAATAATCGTCTTATAAACGCTTTTATTATCGAAACTTTTTCTATAGTAGTCATTGCTTTCTTTAGTCCCATCAATACTAATGCCATAGTAAATTTCGTTTTTTTCTAAATAATTTATTATTTCTCTAGTCAGTAAAGTTCCATTGGTACAAAAACCCACTCTCACTGTTTTTTCTTTTGTGGATATAAGTTTTGAATACTCAACTAATTTTTTAATTAAATCAAATCTCAACAAAGGTTCTCCGTCTCCAGTTACATCTATTTGAAAATAAACTGAGTTGGGATATTTTAACATGATCATATTAATAAAGTGAATTGCTGCATCATATGATATATCATCTTTACTATCTCTTTTTTCGCTGAAACAATATGTGCAATTTAAATTGCACTTGGACGTTATATTTAATGAAACCGTTATTACTGGTAACTCTACGTTATCAAATATAACTTTCTCTTCCACTTTAAAAAACTCTAAATCCTTATAGATCTCTTCTATATAATTAGAGTCATACACTTCATTTTGTTGTATAATAAAGTATTTGCCGTTTTCAATGTTGAAAAATCCATGGAGATGTCCAAAGTCTTTTTCAATAACTATTGCTTTTGATGACATAATATTAACTCTCCCCCACGAGAAATTCAATTAGAATAATTATCAAACGAAGAGATTATTGTAATTTAAAGTTTATTGACTGCACTAACTTATGATTACATTTTATCAGTTAGATGTAAATATAAACAGGGCGTATACGTCCTATTAATTATTATTATTATTATTAATATATATAGTTTTTCTAACTTTTATTGAGGTTTTCTCTTTTTAGAGTACTTTGAGTAATGATGTTATTTAAAATTTATGCCCAGAATGTTTTGTAAATTTGTCTCATTTTAAATTACAGAGTGTATTAGGTTTCTCCAGAAATATATTTATCTGCGATGTTTTCACGAGTGAGGTACGAACGACTCACTTATCGCTCTTTTATCTTTAGTAGTATTGTTTGATCATTATAATACACAATATAAACGAGATATGAACTTCAATCTTTCTATTTTTTTATTCGTATCCCTCTTAATGAGAATGTTTATTAAGAATATCTTTTATCAAAGATAAAAGTATTCCAATTACTATGGGGAAAACGAATAGATGTATCCTAGATGTATGGGGTGAAATCTAATCTATAGAGGGCAATCTATTTCTATATGGGTGAAATCTAATCTACACTTCATCAACAAAAAAGACACCTTATAGAGATGTCCTTGTCAATGTGCTCTATTTGACCCCTTTTTTATGTTTATTGAAAACACGAAAAGGTCGCTCTGGGCAACCAATGTATTCTATTTAGTTCAATATGACCTCAGGAGGTGTGTATTCTAATTCAGTTAACCATTTGCTGAAGGTTGATTCTAAAGCGTCCTGGTCAGCATCTGAGGCTTCTATAGATAAGTATTTTTTAACATGTTTAACAATACTCTTTATATGGCTTTCATATTCAGCTTGTTTCTGGTTGATCTTCTCAAGCTTCTCCTGGATCTCTTTTCTATCGAGTTCGTTCTTTTTTATCCGGAGAATTTTCTTTAAATCTCTAGCAAACATTTTTACCTTAATCACAGCTTGCATCACGAAGTGTTTACACATATCACCGCGCGGACGATCGATAACATCTTTTTTTGTTAACTTAAGCCATTCGATGGCCATATCAACATCAAGGATAAATCCTGTTCTGATATATTTCGTATCAGGATCTGAAAATGTACGTTTGACGATACCTACATTTTCAAGCTCTGACATCGCTATTTGTAAACCTCTACGTGTGACATGAAAGGTATCCATCAGCTCTCTATTAGAAAATAACAGCTTACCAGAGGTTGAATACTGTAACATAAGCTTTTGGAGGAGTTTAGATGCGATAAAGGATCCACCAGCTGCATAATACTGAGCCATGTCGATACCATCTATATATTCAATTTGTAAACCATTCAGTTTTCCAAATCCAAAAGTTGCCATGGAATATCCTTTCTATCCTTGTAGTGCTAGATCTTTGATGTAATCATTCATCCAATCAGGTTCACCTGCAGATGCTCTTTGTTTTCTATCTAAAGCTCTAGTGTGATCGTGATTTCTTTCGATATGCTCTATCGCAGTATTGACTGTCTTTATATTCTCAGCTTTGAAGGTTTCAGTTACTTTTCTAAGATATGCCTCATTAAATAAGTTTTGACCGGTTGCTTTTATAGTTTTAACTAAGATAGCATTAAGTACACCTATAGGTAGATTGTGACGTCTTTGGTAGAAGACTTCAACGTCATGCTTCACCTGGTTAATTGCATCCGGTGGTAGCATCATTTTTAATATGGTTTGATAATCTATTTCATTTAACATTTGTGCTTTTGTCATAGTTATTCCTTTCATAGGAGGAGGGAGGATGCTAAGGGGGGATTTAGCATCCTCAAACGGAGAAAAAATGTTTATCTATTTTAAGACGATAATTTAAGGGGGAGAAAGTGCAATGGAGACTAGCCGATTGCACTTTCATATCACTTAAAAACTCAAAAGTGAGTTTTAGAAGGTTTTGTTATATGATAAGTACCATATAAGAACAATATTAGAATGATCCACGCTGCAGCTGTGATAATCCAGAATAATAGATTCATGATTTTGCTTCAACAAGATCGTAGATATAATAGTTAGGTTCAAGTTGTTCTTTTGCAATGATAACATAGAGATTTTTTAGAATTTCTATAGTATCATAGATATTTAGATTTTTAGGAGTAACATATCTCATTTTCATATACCTTTCAACTCAATCATAAACTCTCTAGAAATCTTATTTTCAATTCGATGTTCGTTTTCAAGTAAACCTGCAAATTTATAGATGCCGTTATCATTTGTCGAATAACAAAATAGATGTAGTGCATCAACCAAGGTAACAATAGAAGTGAGTTCTGATGCCTTCATTTTCTTTTTTACAGTAAGTTCTGGATAAACTAAATCATTCAATCTTTTGATGATTTCTTGTTCGCTCATGATTGAACCTCATGATCAAATATTGGAAACAATAAGCTCTCACAACTCAATTGTCCTAGATGAACTTGTAATTCAATAGGTTCATCTCTCATAAAAGCTTTATGTACTGCAGTTGCTCTTGCAATTGAAGAACGCAGTACCTTTTTATTGTTGCTACATTTTGATTCTTTTTTCTTTGACATTTATAATATCCTCCCTGGCATAGATTTTAAGTCCTAATTGAAGCTATCAAGTAAGCCTGCCAGGGGCAGTACTCGATAGCTTCAATTAAGACTTAAGCTTAAATTAAAAAGCTTGTACCTGGCTTGAACTTTACATTTATTTTGATAATGATTATATCTACTCTTAACTTGAGCAATTTCTGTTTTCGAGAAACCTTCGTTTTCCATGAACTCTCTAACGACTTGTTGATTGTTCTGTGTTTGATTCATCAAAAACGAATAAATTCTATATATCCCTAATCCATTTGGTGAAATGTCTATTTCTGCATTCACTTTTTTTCTTAATAGATCATGAGTCATTGATAATCCCCCAATAAAAAAGCACCCTTTATGGATGCACAGTAGAACAATGGACTTCTAAGCCGTCGGTCGGGGGTTCGAATCCCTCTTGAAACGCCATATAATAATTTACCCCATCTGATGGGGTTTTTATTTTATAGAAAAAGCATTTATAAAAAAAGATAAACCGCAAGGCTTATCTTAAATCATCTAAATGAAAATAATTAATTAAATATTCTGCAATCCCATCTTGATCGTGGCTATTTTTTGTTGTATCTTTACAGACCGCTTTTACTTCATCGACAGCATTTTTCATAGCAACCCCTAAATGAGCATCTCTTATCATTTCAATGTCATTTATACCATCACCAAATGCGATGAGTTGTTCTTTTTGCATTCCATAATGATCAAGAAGATAAGTAAGTGCAGAAGACTTAGAAATATGTTTTAAATAGATTTCGTAAAGTGCATAACCATTATCAACACCCCAAAGACGTGTTGATAATGTCTCATTTAAAGAATTTGCAATATACGACTCTAAATCTTTCATATATCTTTGATGAATTAAATAGACCAGACCCGTAGGTTCGACAGTCAGTTTTGAAAAATCACAATCAATGACATGAGCGCTGCTCATCCCACTGAAGAATTCTTCTAGTTTTTTATCATATTTATAAGCATAAACAACTTTATTATCACTAAAAAAAGCAGTAATAATGTATTCCTTTGTATTTTCAAATAACTTATGGACTAGATTTAAAGGTAGGTAAGTTTTTTGTTTAGCAAAACTAAAATCTGATGGATTTTCAATTGATCCACCATTATCAGTAATCATCGGAGTATTTAGTCCAATTTGCATATATTTAGGAATTGCTCCTTCATAAGGTCTACCAGTTGCTATAACGACAATATGACCCATCTCTGTTAAGCGATTAAGGACTTTGACTGATTTAGTTGTTACTTCTCCTCGACGGTTTAATAACGATCCATCAAGATCACATGCGATTAAATAATTCATAAAAACACCTCATTGTTCATTATCTCACAAATATGAATAAAATCAAGCAAGATATTATTATAATTCAGCAAAAAATAAGAATAAAAGCAGACATTTTACTGTCTACTTTTTGAGATTTGGTTTAAATAAATAGCATTAGTTCATTTTTGGAGAGGTGAAAACGAATCCTGATCCACCACCACTCGATGGAACTGAGGTAGGCAGTGCATAACTAAAGAAATTGGATTCACTTAAAGAGGTGTTGTCATAAATAATCGTTTTACTAATATTTGGAGAAGGGAAAGCGTAAATACCCCCAGTTATGATGATGTTCTTGCTATTTCCTTGGAAGCTTGTAGAAAGGAAATAGGCATAACCTGTTGAACTGGTGCCCAATTCGATATTTCCTTCAGCAAGAATGAAAGTTGGTTGTGATTCTGTGCCTAAAATATTTGTTGATGCTGTTATTACATCACCACTAACATATAATGTACCTTGAATCTGTGGTACTGATTTTCTAACATCACAATCAAAATTCCCATTAATAATAACATTTCCTGTAATTGAAGAATTTTTAGGGAGGGTTAAGCTTCCATCGACGACTAATAAATATCCAGCAGGAATTGTCAAATTTTTACCACCTGGAATATCTAAATCATTATTGATATACCAGTGTCCACTCACGGTTGGGTTACTTTGATTTGTCAATATGGTTGCCGATTGTAAACTATAGGAACCTGAGGATTGAGTTAAGGTGTACAAGTAATCCATAATACTCTGAAAATCAGTAAATTCTGTTTCAGGCGTAATACTTGGAAATGTTGTTGTTATAAATTGGGGTAGATAACTTGCAAGTAGAGCCGTAGGAGTAATAAGGGGATCTAATTCAAAAGCGGGTTCTTTACCTGTATAGGAAAATACATCAGAAAATGTTGATATATCACCCGATGAACCAGAAAGATAACTCGTTACTGATTTGGTAGAAGTAACCATTGAAGTAATCATATAAACATTTTCATTGTATGCAGTTATGCTAACACCCATGTATGTTCCTAAATCTAATAAATAGGTAGGATCGAGATTTTGATCACGCGCAATTATCTGCAGTGTAGCATCAACAGCTTGAACTGCATTCGCATATCCTTCAGTTCTTTCTATATTTTTATTAACCAAATTTGCTTGGAATACAGCATAAGTTAAAAGAGTAGATGCTATAGCTAAAACCAATGTGACAACTCCTATTGCAGTAGCTATTCCAATACCTTTGTGATTGAGTTTAAGCATGATAACAATTCTCCTTTCTCTTTTTGCTAAGCTGGAACCGTTAAAATAGCGAAACTAAAAGATGTTGTGAAAGTAAACACCTCACCAGTAGATGCAACAAGTTCATAAGTGATTGTCAAGTATGCTTGTGTTCCACTCGTAATTAAATCGATATTACTTCCCGGACCTAGTGTGAAATTATTAATGACAAGTGCAACATCATTAATTAATATTTCGCCTTTCGAAATTTCAACTTTATGTTCAAGTGCTGGGTCATATATGGATAAGACGACTTTTTCTCGTAAAGGATCAAATTCATATGCGAATTCTTTTTCTAATACAAAACAATCCTGACCACCACAACTACTATAAGTTGTAGGAGAAAATTCTAGGATATCATCTTTCAAGGTTCGATCAATAAATAATCCCTCGCTATTTGCTTGTGAATTGATCTCAATTCTATCACTTGCATTATTAAGCAATGTAATAACTGTTGCAGTTAATGAGATTGCTAAACCGAAAATGATAATCGCCGCCAACAATTCAATTAATGTGACACCTTTTTTACTCATAAACAATACCATCCAATGTTAAATATCGGTGATAAACATATTCTATAGTGATCTCAAAATGGATAACTTGGTATAGAGTTGATTCAGTTGTTGGTATTAAAAATGTCAAAACGACATTATCATCATAAACTTGATTATTTGATATATAGGTGAAAACATCACAAGAAAATGGAGCACTTAAAGATGCACAGTTTGTAGAAGTAACAATGACTTCTTGTCCGTTCATCCATGTTGTTAAATCAGCATATGTTGTATTACTTACAATATCATCTCTAATTCTAGACCCGACTTCCACTGCTAGAATGCGTTCATTCGTTGCTATCGTTTGGTTTCTAACATTAATAGCAATAGAAATTCCTGTAACGAGTGCTAAAGTGATGATAAAAATAGAAGCAATTGCTTCCAAGACGGTAAAGCCTTTATGATTAAGTTGTCTTCTCATGCACTCACCTCATTTCATTCTCTACTATCATTATATTATAAATACAACATTTTCGTTTAACCAAATCCATAAGGTAAGTAGTTAATTTCCTCTAAATTCAAAAAAAACAACGTAAATGGTTGCTTCATTTGGTATAATATTCTTAAATAGAGGTGATGGAATTGAACAAGTTGAAACATTTATTTAAAAGAAATGCCTATTTCACGATCACACTCATTGTTTTATTGTTATCCGTAACTTTTGCAGGTATCACGCTTGCAGTTTTTAGTATTGGAAACACTGTTGATCAAACAAGTATAGGCTTCATTTATTTAGGAAGTTATGATCAAGACCGATATGAAAGTGTGTTAAATAATGAAATCAACATATGGAAAGTAAATGCTGAATATAAGATTCAGTATCAAGATTACTCATATATCATTCCACTAGATCTCGTTGATTTCAATTATAATCAAACACTAGATCACCTTGTTAAAGACCAAGATAATCTCGCCTATTTTGACGTGACAAGTGGAAATATGACGATATTAGAAAATGAAATTGAACAACAGTTCACATCATCAATCAATAATCAATTTAATTTTGATCAGTTTTATCAAGATTTTCATCAAGATATTCAGAATCTTAAAGACCGTAAAACTTATGAGTTATCAGATTATTTAGAATCATCAATTGAAACTTCCATATTAGCTCAAAAGAATTTGTTAAATATTAATGCGGCTGATGTCGATTCTATTATTGGTGAAGTAACAAATGTTACTATTTATGCAAATGAGAGATTTTCATTACTCAATCAATTGGGATCTCTTGATTTAACTAATGAACAGCTAAGTATCATTGCTTCGGGTATTCAAGGCGTTATAATCGACACCAATTTTAGTGGATTTATTTTTGAGCAAAATTATACAGAACCTTTATGGGCTATAACGGGCCAAAATGTAAGAGTTCTTAGAGTTAACAATTTTGATTTTACTTTCTTTAATGATTTTACTTTTAATTACTTAGTAACGATATCAAAAGTAAATGCTACCACTTTAAGTTTTACATTAACTGGATATCCATATATCACCGATTATCAAACGGCATCTGAATTTCAGGTTGCCATTCCTTTCCCAACAATTTATATAGATAATCCAGATATTGATGATTTATCTCCAGGAGTGATTATCACTGAAACTGATACAGAGTATATTTATCATGTTTTGATTCAAAGTGGAGTTGATGGTCAAGTTGTATTTTTCATGAGAACAACAACGAGATTGGGTGAAGCAAGTGAAGAATCAAGATTGTTTAGTGAACAAGTTTTATCTATCACTGCAAT
>CAZVDQ010000045.1:0-12012 GCA_964625435.1 uncultured Mariniplasma sp. | reverse complement strand
AATGAGGCATATCTGGTATGGTGAGGATAGGGATTAAATCAGGTATAGATTGATTGGAATAGGAATCAGAAAAAAACTGTCAATGATCAGCGAAAATGTCACCCACTCCTTGAACCAGTATGAGGCGAACGTTTTGTCTTATATAGGGGTATGCCATAGAAGCTGCAAAGGCGGTTACTGAATGGGTTTTTGCGAATTATGAGATCGAATATCTTATTGGAACAGCTGAAGTTGGAAATATTCCATTGTTTATTGCATAATTAAAACCCCCGTATTGTATATTGTAAATCATCTGCCTAATTTCATTCACTATTTTACTTCCACAAATCAGAGTAAGTATGCTATCGTAAATTATGACCTCATTTACTAACCCTAAAAATAGAGTTTTTCTCCGAATTTTTATTATTTTTCTGATAATAATTGCCTTGATCTATGGCTTGGGACTGAGTCTATATACTATTTCAGCTAATACTGTCGAAAACTATTTATTTGAAACTATCAAATCCCAAATTTCTGTTAATTTGCAGAAATTTGAGATTTCCCTAAAAAGGATTCGTGGGATTCAGGAAGAATTGAGTAATAATGAAGATGTTCTCAAGTATGCACTTTTAAAATCGGCAATGAGGACCTCTGATAGGTACGATACTGTTTTAGATATTGAACAGATTCTTATTTCTCTTGGAATTGCCAGTGAGTATATTGCCGATGCCAGGATATATTTTCCGAGAAATGATCAGGACATTTCTGCAGCAGCTGCAGTCTCAAAAATTTCGAAAGAGGAATGGAATAAATTTATCAGTAAAGATACTTCTAAAAAACTTCTAACATATATAGATGATCGTCTTTATAGTCTATTTACATTTCCAATGTCTTTATCAGCTGAAGACCCTATCTTTATTTCTGTACTTGAAATTTCTATACCCGAGATTAAGAAATCTTTGTCTGAGCTTAAGATTCCCATAAACAGTCAGGTTCAATTAATAAACATTAATCAAGGTTGGAGTATTACTGACCCTGAGCAGTCAATGAAAGACTCCATACTGGAAAGTGTCATGAAAAACATAAAGAAGGGGATTAATTCTGATGTTATCCAGAGTTCAGAAACTGGAAGCAAATTGATAATTGCTTATGAATATTCACAGTCTCTTGACAGTTGTCTGATCTGGTCTGCAGAAAAGAATGAGATTTTTACCTATATTCCCCGGATCAGGATGGTCTTTGTTATATTTTCGTTAATTTCCATTCTGGCTATTCCTCTATTTTCTGTGATGGTGCTGAGAACAGTACACTTTCCGCTTCTGGATCTTGTGACACATTTTAATGAGATGGAAAAAGGCAATTTGGGGATACAGGTAGCATACCATGGGGATGATGAATTCAGATACTTGTCAGATGCTTTCAACTCTATGAGCGGAAAACTTAAACAATTGTTCGATCAGGTATACTCTCAGGAACTGCTTTTAAAGGATGCAGAACTGAAACGTTTACATTCCCAAATAAATCCCCATTTTCTATATAATAGTCTATATGTAATATACCGTATAATAAAATCCGGAGATCAGGACCTTGCGGCCCAATTAACTCAGAAACTATCAGCTTATTATCAGTTTATAACCAGAGAGAGTGTTAATACGGTAACTCTCGAACAGGAAGTAGCCCATGGTGCTCTTTATGCAGAAATACAATCCATTAGATTCGATGGCGGCATATCTGTGGATATTTCAACTTTATTTCCTGCAGAATACTCAACTAAACCGTGTCCCTGTCTGATGCTGCAGCCAATACTGGAAAATTGCTATATACACGGTTTAAAAGATAGAACCACAAATGGCAGGATCTCCATATCTTTTGAGCAGCAGGCAGATTCTTTTCAAATTGCCGTAGAAGATAACGGCAACCTGATAACTGAACAGAAAATTATAGATTTGAAGAACCAGATCACCACGGCAGAGGATTCTCTTCTGAAAACAAAGAAATCTACAGGTCTCAGAAATATACATCGCAGGATTCAGCTGATGTATGGAGACAAGTACGGTTTGCAGTTTAACAAAAGTTCTTTAGGCGGTTTAAAAGTCACTATCGTATTAGACAAGGAAGATAGCAATGCATAGAGTACTGGTTGTAGATGATGAACCGCATGTTGTTCATGGACTGAAAGATCTGCTCCTGGACTGCAGAGATCTTGAACTAGATGTTTATACCGCTCTTGATGGCATGGATGCCCATGATTATATGCTGAATACAAGTTTTGATTTGTTAATCACAGATGTAATGATGCCCAGGTTAAGCGGGATGGATCTATTACATAAAGTAAAATCATACTGGCCAAACTGCAGAGTAATTCTTTTTACAGGGCATGGCAATTTTGATGATCTCTATGCTGCAAACAAATATCAGCATGTCACCTATTTGCTTAAGAACATTGCAGATGAAGAATTACTGGCTATAGTAAAGGAGATCCTGAATGAAATGGAACAGCAGGACAATTATAATAGTATCAGTGAAAAAATTAAAAAACTTGCTCCCGAAGCATTACTGGTTATGCAGCAGAATTTTTTTGCCAAACTGCTGCAGTCAAAGATAGACAATCCGGACACAATTCGGGAGCAATTTGTTGAACTTGATATCCCCTTATCTGCAGAGAATAAGCTGCTGTTAGCAATTGGCCGTTGTTCTTTTTCAGAAGTTCCTGACCTGCCCTGGGCATTACTTTCTTTAGTTCGGGAACGAGCGCCTGTTGAGATTCAGGTAACTATTGCCATGATTAATCAGCTGGAAGAGAGTTTTACCCTGCTGTTCCAATTTCAAGAGGAGCAAAGTAAGTGGCATAATGCTCAGTTTCCAGGCAGGATTATAATGAATCTGCTGGATCCGCTCCCCAAATGGTCTGGTGTATCTGTAGATACCAATATGATGATAATAATATCTGATCATCTGGTTTCCTGGATGGAGTTACATGAGAAGTATGAAAAAATACGTCTCCTGGCAAAGTCTACCAGGATGGAATCAGGCTGTATTATCTCTGAAGGAATGATGGAACAGAGACTGCTTGATAATTTAAAAAACAATCAATTTTCATTTGATTACAGTTTATTTCCGAAGTTATCTCTAAAACTTGAGTCCCGGGATCAGGAAGGAGTAGTAAACATCATCAAATCAATCCTGGACCAGGCAAAAAATGGAGATACATTGCATTTACAGTCAAAAATGGAAATCTATACAGGATTGCATTATTTTATAGCAAATTACATATCAAAACATGGTCTGGATTTCCTGCAGATAATGATCCGGAATTTCCCTTTAATTATTTCTGAAATGGTGGATATTTCAGAAGAAAAAATTCTCAATATATATTCATCAATGATTAAAAAAATAATTACAGCTGAATCAGAAATACAGAGCCCGGTTCAATCCAAAGCAGTAACATTAGTTTGCAGCTATATAGATTCAAACTTGGAAAAAGACCTTTCTCTGGTTCGGCTTGCAGATCTGGTTTTTTTAAATCCCAGTTATCTAGCCAGGTTATTTAAGAAAATTCAGGGGACAACAGTTCTGGAGTATACAAATATTAAAAAAATTGAACGGGTAAAATACCTGCTTCAACAAACTAATATGCAAATGCAGGATATTACCAGGGCTGTCGGATTTAGTTCAGCCAATTACTTTTCCCGGTTTGTTAAAAAATATACAGGGAAAGCACCGCAACAATTAAGAACTGATTATTTATTGTCATAAGTCAATATATACACAAAAAGGTAAAGATTTGTACATTGTGTATCTTCATCTGCCATTGCTACAATTAATCTATTCCAAAGGAGGAACTTATGAAGAAATCTCTATTCTTATTTTTGATGCTGTTTACAGCTTTTTTCTGCTTTGCCGCAGGGCAACAGGATAATGATGCCGCTGCAGAAAAACAGCTGGCACCGGGCCCATTCGGCAAGTATGAAACACCAATTACTGTTGAGTTTGTTGGGACCATGAATGATTCCATGCAAAAAAATGTTATTCGATATGACAATTCATTCGAAGATAACATGTGGACCCGTATATATGCAGAAAGACTAGGTATCCAGATTGAATATCAATGGATTGCCAAAAACCAGGAAGAATATAATCAAAAGTTAAATGTATCTCTTGCTTCCGGAGATATTCCCGATATCCTGGGAATTGGTCTTTCAAACCTGACCCAGTTTAAAAGACTTTATGACGCTGAATTAATTGCACCATTGACCGATATATATGAAGAATATATTTCTCCAAGAGTAAAACAGGAGCTAATGTCTTTTCTTGGTGATGAGGCATGGTCATCAGTCACGTTTGATGGTGAGAAATATGGAATTCCAATTGTTTGGGCGCGAGATGGAGAAGATGCTACTTGTTTTACCTGGATAAGAGAAGACTGGTTGGAAAACCTTGGTCTTAAACCACCCACAACTGCAGCTGAGCTGATCCAGGTTGCAGAAGCATTTACCAATGCCGATCCGGATGGGAATGGAGAAAACGACACTTACGGCTTTCTTCTAAAACGCAATCTCTGGGGTAGTGTCGCCGGTCTTGAACACTTTTTTAACTCTTTTCATGCCTACCCGACTATCTGGATAGATGATGGCGAGGGAGGCTTGGCTTACGGAACAATTCAGCCGGAGGTGAAAGAGACCCTTCAGGTGCTTCAGGATCTATTCAAACGTGGAATTATTGATTCAGAATTTGGAGTACGTCCCGATGATAAAATTCCCGAAGAGGTTGCAGCTGAACGGGTTGGGATAGTATTTGGTCCGCAATGGATATCTCTCTGGCCTCTTCCTGATAATGTGAATGCTAATCCTGAAGCAGATTGGTTGCCGCTGATGTTAGTTTCTGCAGACGATAAAGAAGCCCGACCGCAGGGTAAAGTTGGTCATACAGGAGTTTATGTAGTAAACAAAGAATTCCAGTATCCTGAGGTATTACCAAAAATGGCAAACCTTTACCACGAGCTTTATATTGACAAGTATGAAGAGTATGGAAATGTTCCGGGAGAGACTCCCTGGGAAGTTTGGAAATTTTCTCCCATTGGATTCGCAATTCCCGGAAAAAATCAGGCTACGCAAAAGGCCATTACTGAAGCATACATTAAAGGTAATGCAGATGATCTTGTAGGTGAACAAAAAGCAATGTTTGACAATGTTGATAGTTACCTGACTACTGGAAATCGAGAGGACTGGGGTTGGTATAGAATTTTTGGACCTGGTAAACCAGGTGAAATTTCTCAGGCTGGTTTAGCCGATTATCTGGATAATAACAAATTTGTAATTGACAAGTTTGTTGGTGCTCCTACTGATACAATGACAGCTAAATTTACCACTCTTGAATCCTTAAGAGATGAAGTTTTTGTTAAAATTATTGTTGGAGATTATGATATCGACCAATTTGATAAGTTTGTCTCGGACTGGAATAATTTAGGCGGAGCTGATATAACCGCTGAAGTAAACGCCTGGTATTCATCAACAAAATAATTAGCTTACTTTTAGCATAATCAAGAGCGGTTTCCTGAATCAGGTCCGCTCTTGATTTTATTATATATTCATCTAAGAGGTTTTAATGGGTATTAATTACAAACGCAGACGACAGCTCCAACGCAGACGACAGCTCCCCTTGGATCTGATGATTCTTGCTCCACTGTTAGTTGTTATCATTTTTTCATATATTCCAATGGCAGGAGTGGCAATTGCCTTTCAGAATTTTATTCCGGCTAAAGGGCTTTTCGGGGACCAGAAATGGATCGGTTTGGGAAACTTTGAATATATTTTCAAACTTCCTCAGGCTATGAGGGCTCTGAAAAATACAATTGTTATTGCCTTTTTTAAAATTATATTCGGTATGCTTGCCCCTATTGTTGTTTCAATCATGCTCAATGAACTTCGTAAAGAGAGATTGAAAAAGATAATCCAGACCACAATTTATCTACCGCATTTTCTTTCCTGGGTAATCTTATCTGGAGTTCTCATTGATATATTGTCTCCTTCCACGGGATTTGTGAATCAAATTATTACAGGTATAGGATTTAAACCCATATTCTTTTTAGGTGACCCTCAATGGTTCCAGGCAACTATTATTGCCTCACATGTCTGGAAAGAGTTCGGATTTGGAACTGTGATCTATTTAGCTACTATTGTTAATATTGATCCCCAACAGTATGAAGCTGCCCGGATGGATGGAGCCGGCAGGTTTCAGCAAATCTGGCATATCACACTTCCCGGGATGCGTATGATAATTGTACTTATTGCCGTTTTGAGTTTAGGAAGTGTCTTAACTGCCGGATTTGATCAGATTTTTAACCTGTATAATCCCCAAGTTTATGAAACAGGGGATATTCTGGATACATTGGTATACCGTATCGGGATGATGGAAGCGCAATTTGGTCCAGCTACTGCAATTGGCTTATTTAAATCAGTGGTTTCTCTGATTTTTATATCGGTGTCTTATCTTATGGCTTATAAACTGGCCGATTACCGAATATTTTAGGAGGACTCGTGATTGGTATTCGTAAACGAAAAGAAATTTTCCCTTTTGTTAATGCAGGAATACTTGTCCTGTTAGCAATCATTTGCGTACTCCCCTTTATTCATATACTGGCTATATCATTCAGTAAAAGTACCGCTGCCTCTGCCGGAAAAGTTACTTTCTGGCCGGTTGGATTTAATACTACATCTTATAAAGCAGTTGTTTCCAGGCTGGAATTCTGGAAATCAATGCTTATTTCCCTGCAGCGTCTATCATTAGGGATAGTGATTAATATGTCTCTGACAATTCTTGCTGCCTATCCGCTCTCCAAAAGCGCCAGGATATTTCCGCGTAGGACTTTTTATGTCTGGATTTTCTTTTTTACTATGCTGTTTAACGGCGGACTAATTCCAACTTATATGCTGATCCGGCAGTTGAATATGCTTAATACTATTTGGGCATTAATCCTCCCTCCCCCTTTCGGGGTACCAGTTTGGAATGTTTTGATTTTATTGAATTTTTTCCGGCGTCTGCCGGTGGAACTTGAAGAAGCCGCTCATATTGATGGAGCAAGTCACTGGACTACTCTGGTAAAAATCTATCTGCCATTATCGCTTCCGGCTTTGGCAACACTCACACTTTTTGTCAGTGTTGCTCATTGGAATTCCTGGTTTGACGGAATGATTTATATGCAAACACCTTATAAATATCCGTTGCAAACATTCCTTCGCACAGTTATAACCATGCCGGATGTTTCATATATGTCCAATATGACGATGGAGGAAGCCCGGAATCTGGCGGAAATATCATCCCGGACAGTTAAATCGGCACAAATTTTTATTGCTTCACTTCCCATCCTTTTAGTTTATCCTTTTCTTCAACGCTTCTTTGTTAAGGGAATAGTTCTTGGTGGTGTTAAGGGATAATTAATGACAGATCAAACAGACACGATTTAAATGAAAAGTTATAATCCCTGTCAATCCGATTTTCCGGAAGTGCCGCTGATTTAATCAATAAATCCGCAAAAGCCGTCCTTTTTTGGTTTTATTCCCGGAAAATAATTCCACCGATATTAAAGAAATTCAATTAGAAAGAGGAATGGAACCACAGTCAAAGGCACTTCGAGTATCCTGAGGTTGAGTAAAAATAGTTCTTTAAGGAGATTTTGATGTTGGATATAAAAAAGATAAGTGTGGAATCCATGGTATCCCCTATGGGATTGGATGAGAAAACACCCCGATTTAGTTTTATTTTGAGTACTCAGGGAGAAGAGGTCAATGGAGTCTACCAGAGTAGGCGCAGAATTGTTGTTAGTGAGTTTTTCCATGAAGAAAAATCTCCTTTGTGGGATTCGGGTTGGGTGGACACAGAAGAGTCTGTTTTAATTTCCTATGCCGGACCTGACCTGAATCCTAAAACCAGGTATAAAATTCAAATTGAAGTAGAAGATAATCGGGGAGAGAGCTGTTCCGGTGAGAGTTTCTGGGAGACCGGTTTCATGGATACGGCCTGGACAGGAAAATGGATCAGCTATGAGTATAAAGAGAGTGAAGAGTATAATCCCTCTCCCATGTTAAGGTCTGATTTTACCCTGACCCAAGGGGTAAGGCAGGCCCGTCTCTATGTAACAGCCCGGGGATTATATGAATTTCATATTAACGGGCAGAGAGTTGGGGAGGATTACTTTACCCCGGGGTGTACCGATTATAACAAGCGTATTCAATACCAGGTCTATGATGTGGCCGATCTCCTGAAAGAGGGAGAGAATGGTATGGGCGCTCTTTTGGGAGATGGTTGGTTCCGGGGGGACTACTCAAAACGCCTCCATGTGTATGGTGAGAAGCTGGAACTGCTTATGGAACTGGTCATTGAATATGCCGATGGATCTCAAGAGACGATAGGCAGTGACAGGAGTTTTAAATCGACCCCGTCATTTATATTAAAATCCGATTATTACCAGGGAGAGATTCAGGATACCACTGTATATGATAAAACCTGGAGCTGTGCCGGCTATGATGATACCGCCTGGTCATCAACCAGGGAAACAGAGGGAGGAACAGATTCTGTTGTGCCTTCTCTCTCTCCCATGGTTCGGAAGATGGAAGAGATCAAACCTAAAGAACTGATCAAAACTCCCAAGGGAGAGATTATCCTGGATATGGGGCAGAATATGGTGGGCTGGGTACGGATCCGCATTCGGGGAAGCAAGGGAGATGTTCTTGTTTTTCACCATGCAGAAGTACTGGATCAGAAAGGTAATTTCTACACAGAGAACTTAAGGGTGGCTAATCAGGAGGTACAATATATACTCAGTGGAGAGGAGCAGATTCTGGAACCACGCTTTACCTTTCAAGGCTTCCGATACTTGAGAATTACCGGTTGGGACAGTGTTTCCCTGGAAAATGTTACTGGAGTGGTTCTTTTTAGTAATATGGAAGCAGCAGGGGAGTTCAGCTGCAGTAATCCTCTGATTAATCAGCTCCAGAAAAATATTCAGTGGGGGCAGAGAGGCAACT
Organism: uncultured Mariniplasma sp.; assembly: GCA_964625435.1. Lineage (GTDB taxonomy): Bacteria > Bacillota_I > Bacilli_A > Acholeplasmatales > Acholeplasmataceae > Peloplasma. Next base: position 3,010 of record CAZVDQ010000045.1, on the reverse strand, counting down.
TTCTAGATATACCCACCGACTGTCCTCAACGGGATGAACGTCTGGGATGGACCGGTGATGCCCAGGCTTTTATCTCCACAGCTTGTTTTAACCGAAAGGGCGACCGTTTCTTCTATAAGTGGCTCTCCGATCTGGCATCTGACCAATTTGACAATGGTGCCGTACCCCATGTCATCCCAAATGTACTTCAGGACCCGGAAAGGCAGAATGCATTTTTTAAGCGGGAAGGTGAATTCGGTTCCACCGGATGGGGAGATGCCGCTACCATCTGTCCCTTTACTATTTATCAGATCTATGGAGATAAAGGAATTCTGGAAAAACAGTATCCCAGCATGAAAGCCTGGACTGATTATAGCCTCTCCTGCCTGGATGAGGATAATATCTGGAGAATAGGATTCCATTTCGGTGATTGGTTGGCTAAGGACTGGCCACAGGATCTGCCGACCAATTTCGGGGCAACTACTCATCACCTGGTGGCCACAGCCTTTCTGGCTAACACACTAAAACTGCAGGAAAAATCGGCAGCTATTTTGGGCTTTGAAGCTGACGCCCGGTTTTATGCAGAAAAGAAACACAATGTCCGTCTGGCTTTTCAAAAGGAATTTGTCACCCCTGCCGGGAGAATCGGTTCGGATACGCAGACATCCTATGTTCTAGCTCTTTATTTTGATCTTTTGGAAGCACCCATGAAAGAGAAGGCTATGGATAGACTGGTCCGGGATATTCAATCCCGGGGAAACCATTTGAGTACCGGTTTTCTGGGAACTCCCTACCTCTGTCATGTCCTTTCTGAAAACGGAAGAAATGATGTGGCTTATGACCTGCTGCTGCAGGAGAGTTACCCCTCCTGGCTCTATCCTGTTACCAAGGGAGCTACCACAATCTGGGAACGATGGGACGGCATTCGGCCGGACGGAAGCTTTCAGGATGTGAGTATGAATTCTTACAACCACTATGCTTACGGCGCCATAGGAGACTGGCTGTACAAGAAAGCTGCCGGACTGAACATTGATCCATCAGCCCCGGGCTACAAGAGTTTTCTAGTTAAACCTCTACCGGACCACCGGCTTAATGACATTAGTCTGACCTATCAATCGGTTTATGGGGAGATCGGGATCAAGTGGAATATTGAGGGGGATGTTTTTTTCATTGAAGTTATAGTTCCCATTAACAGCCGGGCCGTTCTGGTGAATCCCTTTAGCGGAAAAGCAACAGCTTTGACCTCGGGGCTTCACCGTGTGGTTTTTGATATTCCTGAAGGAGCTCTAACTCCCGGCAAAAGATTATCAGCCCAGTTCCATACTTTCAATGGACTGGGTTAGAGTCCTTACATTGTCAATATTCTCTGCACCCATAACTTTCAGATCAGCCGATCCTTTGACTATGAAACGGCCAAGCTCCGTTAGTGATTGTACATTGTTGTATGTATCATTTACCAGCTTGTTCAAGTTTTAGAGTTAGTTGAGTGTGTAAGTTGTTTTTTGGAAACGAGTTAGAGAGTTTGAGATTTTGGGATGGCAATCGAGGGGGCGGGGCACTGGATGCAAGAAAATACAAGTTTTATTATTGCGATAAATTTTCTTTATTTTGGGCCTACAAGGATATAAAACGGATAAAACTTTTTCGGAATTAGTTCTTCGGCAGTTTGAACTGGAAAATAAATTGGATAAGATATCGATTGCTTTTTTGGATCATTTTTTGTTGTGAGATCGATAGATCAAACTACGCAAATTTTTTCGTGCTTATAGACGTAAAAAAAGCAGGACGATGATAAACATCTTCCTGCTTTTTTTGGGCCCACAAGGACTTTGAACCTGACCAAACACCGTTGGTGTTTGGTTCAGTAGTTTGAGAGGGGATTGGATTGGTTGGGAGATATATGGATTGGAGATAACATTTTCTGTAAAAGAAGTTTAGTTTATCAAACTACACAAACTTCTACGTGCTTATAGACGTAAAAAAAGCAGGACGATGATAAACATCTTCCTGCTTTTTTTGGGCCCACAAGGACTTGAACCTTGGACCCACGGATTATGAGTCCGTTGCTCTAACCAACTGAGCTATGGGCCCTTGAAGCAAGGCAATAATAAGCAAAAATGATGGGTGATGTCAAGTATTTAGGAGGCTTAATTTGTTTTAAGTTATATTGTTGTCCATCCCACTGTTTATATACCGTATCAACTCTACTTAGAACTCCGTTACCGGTTACAGTTTTTTTGACGGATAAATAGTCCTGGCTCCGGGAGGCATGGAGTTATATACATATATTTGAAATAACAAATTTAGGTATTCATCAAAAAAATACATCTTCAAATCTATGATTTGAATCAGGATGCTTTGCTAAAATCAGGTTACATGTTACAGTTTCCCTAAACTTGAGCTGCTTATTTGTTTGCATCCGAAATGTAACAAGTGAGCTGAACGGTAAGCTACTTAAGGAGAAGATATGACGGGACTATTGGGATTTATTTTCATATTAATTGCTATCGGCGGAAGTATTTTCTGGATATGGGCACTTATTGAGTGTATAACCAAAGAACCTTCAGAGGGGAATGATAAAATCATCTGGTTCCTCCTTATCTTATTTGTGCATTTAATTGGTGCTTTAATATACTATCTCGTACGAAGACCGGAGCGTATCAGAAAATATGGAAGATAGCGGGCAGATCGGCATAGTTAAGCCAACGAATCATCAATCTATAGGAATATATTGAAAATTGATGTATCAATAGAGAGGAAATGTTAAATCGGAGATGCTATGAACTTACCAAAAACGCCGAAGGGTCTATCCAATAAAATAACTAAAATCCGCTCCCAGTTTTCAGCATTCAAAAGGGAGTATGGTGGTCTCGATGACGGTGGCGGGGCCAGGTATTACCTTTTTTACCTCTATTTCCTTCTTGGGGACAATCGGCGGTCTTCAGCCTTTTTACGGTGGTATGAAAAAGAGTTCCCGTATTGCGGTACCGGGTACATTTTCCACAAAAGACCACATTTTCTGGAGGATTGG
>CAZVDQ010000044.1:0-12553 GCA_964625435.1 uncultured Mariniplasma sp. | reverse complement strand
TTCAATAGTGGTGACGTGATGTTTACTCATCACCTTATCAAATGAGCAGTCTGATTCAGGTTGAAAAAAGGGAATCATTTCATAACTTCTATAAAGCAATTCAAGATCTTTAAAGACATAGTTATCAAATAATGATTCTATACTTTTATGTTGTATATAGCATAATGGACTTAAATAATCTAACCAAAACTCTAATTTCATGATAATCTCCTACATCAGTCAAATAAGTCAATTAAAAAACAAAGACTATTTATATTATAGAATTTAGATGTTAGGATGTCAAAAGAGTCGACTTGTCAGCTGTTATTTACTTTTTTATAAACGATTTTTTCATCAATAACGGTTGCATATAATATATCTTGTGTGAATTTTTCTATATTCATTTCAAGAAGATTATCATCATATAAAGAAAAATCAGCGATAAAATCTTTTTTTAACAATCCTCTATTTTTGTGCATCGTAGAAAAATTAGCACCTTTCGTATAGAGTTTTAAAGCTTCAAATCTAGTTAAAGCCTCTTCTTCAAAATACGACTCATGATTAAAATCTGATTTTCTTTCAATCGCAGCATACATTCCTAATAAAGGGTTAGGTATTTCGATGGGAGCATCACTACTTCCAGCGAGAATGATCTGATTCTTCAATAATGTTTTCCAAGGAAAACCCAATTCTGGAGTTTGACTGAAATAATCAAGGGCCCAAGGTAGATCACTAGATAAAAATTGTGGTTGGATATCAATCGATAATGGCATATTCTCCATTTGCTCAACTGTTTTTTTATCAATCCAAGGTGTATGAATTAAGCGGTCGAAAGTACCATTTTTAGGAGGATGTTTTTTAAGAATTTCTATGACTTCCAGTAACCCCAAATCACCAATGACGTGAATAGCAACAGTTAACGCATTTAATCTTGCCTTTTCGACCATTTTTTCAAATTCATCTTTGTGATGTATTCTCATTCCATTTGAAGACTGATTTCGATATGGATGATGCATTAAAGCAGTTTTTGATGATACAGTTCCATCATAAAACATTTTAATGCTTCCTATCTGTAAGTACTTTGTCTGATCTAAAAACATCCGTTGAGATTTGATATAGTCATTCATGACCTTATGATGAACCAAAAGATGCGCTCTAAAAGGTAAATCATTGAGTACCTCATCAAAAACACTAAGCGTATCTGTAAATCCATTGTAATAGGAAAGATCATCACTATGACCGCCAGTTACACCATACTTATAAAGGTTGTTAATTGAGATTTTTAGTAAATCTTTTAGTTGCTCATGTGTATATCTAGGATATGTATCCATCGCTTGTTCTGCAATATCTTCAGTTAAAATACCTGTTTCAGATTGGTAATTCATTTGTTTTAAGACAAAATCATTCACTGTAACACTGTGATAGTCATTATGTCTAATGATGATTGGATAATTTCTACTCATTTGATTTAACTCATTCTTTGTAATTCCACATTCAAAATAACCTTCAGCAAATAAAGGTTGGTCGAAAAAGGCTTCACTTAATATATGTAAAACTATATTTTTATCTTTAACATTTTTTAGATTAGGTCTTGATAACTTTCTTCCATATCCAATTAAATGCAGGTGTGCATCTACAAATCCTGGATAGACATGCGCACCATATAAATCGATGACTTCTTCAAAAGACATATCTTTTATATCATCATCAAATCCAATAATAACACCAAGATGTGTTGCCATTTGCTTTTTAACACTGGTTTCATTTTCCAATGTATGAAAATATCCATTTTTCCAAAGTTTCATCATTCACCTCTAAATAAAAAAGCTCTTATCATGATTTTACCATGATTTGAGCTTGTTTGTTATGTGATGACTTTCCTAATATCTTCAATCTTAAATCCCTTAGCATAAAGTTTCTGTGTCAAAAAATATTTTAGTTCTTTTTCTTCCATTTTCCCTCGATACTTCTGATAAAGTTTAGCATAATTCTTTTTAATTAAATCTATTTCATTAACATCATAGGAAGAAAGAGATTTTTTGATGACTGATTCAACCGCATCAAGACTAAATCCTTTTCTTAAAAAGAACCCTTTCAATGTTTGAATCATCTGTTTTCTTGATTTGTTTTTTATTGACGACATCTTTTTCGGTAATAGATAATTCAATATTTCATTTTCATCAATTCTTTTAACAAAGCCATCAATGATGTCTTTTGAAATTCCTTTTTCACGAAGACGATTAATAATCACTGCTGGTCCTTCACTATTTTGTTTGAGCTGGGTATAGAGTTTAGCATAAGCGAAATCATCTAAATATTTCTTTTCTGTATAACGCGAGATGAGTTGTTTAATAATTGCTTCTTTTGCACCTTTAGAGTTTAAATACTCTCTCATTTCATGGACAGTTAGCATCTTCTTAAGTTTAGCTATACCTAGCTTATTATAAAATGCATAATCATTATCTAAACATAGTGAAGCAAAGGTCTTTTTATCAAATTCTTGATGTGTTTTTATATGATATTTTAGAAAGATTTCTGGCTCTATCATGATTATTTCTTCATCAAATTGAACTGCATATGATTTAGTTTTTTTCGTAATTCCTAATACTTTTTTCATCTTAACTTTCAAGTAGATCAATCAACTCTTGAAGTTGAAAATCATAGGTGATATCTAACATTCTATTCATATAGATTTCTTGAATTGCGATTGCAGTTTCTCTATCTAGTTGACCTGTTATAGTTATTCCTTGCTCTATTTGGAAATCTGTGATAGAAGTTTGAGTTGAAGTATCAAAATATCCATCTGTTCTAAGCATATTTAAACTTGAATAATCAAAATAGTAGTTAAAGAATGCTTGATAATTCGAAAGATATGAAGATACTTGATTAAGTAAAACTTCTCCTCCATAAACAGGCATTTCTAGTGCGTGAATTCCCTTTTGCTCAATCAAATTAACATCTAAAGGATCAGTCGCAACATTTTTCCCATTGTCATAAAACCATTCTCCTTCAGTATAAACAAGAGCATAGCGTATATTATTCAAATCTAAAAGATTAATTGAATTTTGGTACACGCCTTTACCATAGGTTGGTTGTCCATATAATTCATAACCTCCATAGGTATTTAAAGCTGCAGCTAACACTTCAGCAGCTGAAGCTGAATGGCCGTTGACTAAAGCAACAATCTGATAATCTTTGGATTGATTAAGCCCACCATAGAAACTTCTTGATTCGCCAGCTCTAGGAATCATTTGGAAAATAGGCTGCTCAATATTTTTAGTCAGCAATTGTTGAATGATTCCTGGGATTTGTGATGTATCTCCTGAATTATGTAAAGCTGTCAAAGCTCCTCCGGTATTGTCTCTTAAATCAATTATTAATGTCTTTGATTCACTATCTAGTGATAAAATATTTGCTTCTAAAACATTTAAAGTATCATTAAAAGCTTTACTAGTTCCGATGGTTACATCTGGAACATAACCTGAAAATTCAGTAATTTTAATATATGCTAAATCAGTAAAAGGCATAGCAAGTGAATATGCTGTAGGTGTCAAAATTTCTTGATAGGTAATGTCAACTGTATATTCATTCATATCAGGATCGATGACAATAAACATCAAAGTCTCATCGAGTTCTCCTGATAAGTAACTCATGACATCTGTTTCTGAATCAAGTGTATTAAAATAAATGGACTCGGAAGCAACAACGATTCCCGTAATTAAATCGTTAGGATATAGTTTACCAACTGCTGCACCATTTGAATAAACATAGGTAACGCGTAAATTGAGATCTTCCATAAGAAAACTAATACCAATGCCTATGAATGATTCATCTCCTGTTGGAGATACACTTAATGGATGAGCTGAAAGACGTGTATATGGGTCATCGTTGGCTTCTCCGTAAGCTTCAATGGTTGCTTCCATCGATGCAATAAATGCATCTTGAGTTTGAGCATCAGTAATATCATAATAATAATAGTTTTTAAATTGAGTTGTGATTTGTTCAAAGGTATCCTGGCTTGTTCCTGTGGGTGTTGTAGGCATAATCTGCTGTATATAATAGCCTGCAAAAAAAGCTAGAACAACACTAGCTAAAAAGATTATTCCTAATTTTCTGCTTCCCATTTGGCTGCCTCCCTGCTAAATCCTTGTCCCAGAGCTTCTTTTGTTCTTGTGAATATCGTAAATGCTTTTGGATCTATTGCTTTAATCAAATGTTTAAATTGATAAATTTGCATACGATCAACTGTACAAATAATCATATCTTTTTCTTGGTTTGAAAAACCACCAATTACTTTAACTTTGGTCATTCCACGTTCCAAGCGACGATAAATTTCCTTTTGAATCTCTACGCTAACATCTGTAACAATAAATGCTGTAAATCCTGATTTTCCTTCAATAGCGAGTCGATCAACAATCATACCGCTGATAATCATTGCACCAACTGCATAAAGCCCTAATTGGAAATCAACGAGCATTGCAATAAAAATGACGATTCCGTCTGTAATATACATTGCTAAGGAAAAAGGAATATGTAAAAATTTATTCATAATATTTTGAATAATATCTATACCACCAGTTGTTGCGTTATTTCTAAGGACAATTCCTAAACCTAAGCCAATTAGAAGTCCTCCGAAAAGAGCACCTAAGAGTAATGGACTTTCTGTTAAGTGTTGCATAAAAAAGTTCTTATCAATAGTCAATTCTAAAAGCCAAATAATTGTTGGCGATAATAATGTAGCATAAATCGTTTTGAAAAATAAGACTTTACCTAAAAAGACTAAGCCGACGAATAATAAAACGATATTTGCAATATACATAAACAAACTGACAGAAATAAAGTCCTGTAATAATACAGAAACCCCCATCACGCCACCAATGACCATATTTAATGGCAATAAGAAAAAATAGAAACCCAGAGACAGTAAGATGACGCCTGCAGTGATTTCTAATATTTCAAGTTGCTTCGCTTTATTCATTTTCATCACCTGCTTTTAAATAAGCATTAATGAATCCATCCAATTCCCCATCCATGACAAGATCAACTTGACCAACTTCATAATTGGTTCTATGATCTTTTACCATCTGATATGGATGGAAAACATATGATCTAATTTGAGATCCCCAAGCAATATCTTTTTGTTCGCCTTGGATATTTTTTAATGTCTTTTCTTGTTTTTTTATTTCTTCTTGAACTAATTTTGCTTTTAAGACACTCATTGCTGCTTCTTTATTTTTTAATTGACTACGTTCATTTTGACAAGTAACAACAATACCTGATTCAAGATGTGTGATTCTCACGGCTGAGTCAGTTGTATTTACTGATTGTCCACCTGCTCCTCCACTACGATAAACATCAATTTTAATATCTTCATCTTTAATGTCAATATCGATATCATCATCGATTTCCGGTAGGACATCACATGATGCAAATGATGTATGACGTCTTGCATTTGAATCAAACGGAGAAATTCTAACCAAACGATGAACGCCACGTTCTGCTTTTAAATATCCGTAAGCATATGGGCCTTTAACGAGCATCGTTACACTTTTTATACCTGCTTCATCTCCTGATTGATAATCTAGGACTTCTACCTTATACAGTTTCTTTTGTGCATATCTCGTATACATCCTATAAAGCATGTCACACCAGTCCTGGGATTCGGTACCACCAGCACCTGGATGAAGTTCAATAATAGCATTGTTGCTATCATAAGGTCCATTTAAGATGGTTTCTAATTCAAACGACTTAAGCTCTTTTTGAAGTTCATTGATGTCGTCTTCTAATAAAGTCCATTCATCTGTTCCCTCTTCACTCAATTCAAACCAATCAACTAAGTTTTTGTACTTAGCTTCTAAAGATTTCAAGCTATCAAGTTTTTGACGAATGTAAGTTGATTCTTTAGTTAATTTTTTTGCTTGTTTTGTATCATTCCAAAAATCCGGTTGTTGCATCTGAAGGTTAAGCTTCTGATACTGCTCATGTAATTTTGTGGGTTGAAGTGCTCTTGTCATATCTTCGATGTTTTGCTTAAATCCAACAAGGATTTTATTTACTTCATATGTTTCCACAAAACCACCTCCTTATCGCCAAGGCATTTGTCTTTGCGCCCGGTTTTTTCTCACTTTTGGTTTTCTAGGTCTTGCATCTGAACGTCCTTCATTTGTCGATGTATTTTTAACAACTGCTTCACGTTCAACATTATAATTAATTTGTGCACGAATAGCATATCTCGTTACATCAGTTGAAATGTTTACAATCATTTCATTGAACTTACTAAGTCCTTCCTGTTGATAAATAACTAATGGGTTCTGTTGCGCATAAGATTGCAAAGTTACCGATTGTCTGAGCTCACTCATTGTATCAATATGTCTCATCCAGTAAGTATCTATAACTCTTAGCATAACAACTTTTAAAAATTCATTAAATATTTCAGGTGGAACTGCTTCCTTTTTACGATCAATTTCCTTATGGGCAAGATCTAGGATATAGTCTTTAAGTTCATTTTCATCCATTTTTTCAATCGTTTCTTTGACTAATGTATCTGGAGGAAAAACATTCCCATTGAATTGTACAATAATATTGTCAACATCAATCTTAAATTGATTTTTCCCAACTTGATGAATAAATTGATTTATCGTTTTTGTTAGGCTATTATCTATTGTTTTTCTCACTTCATCTTCAATCGATTCAAAGACAAGAACTTCACGTCTTTCTTTATAAATGATTTCTCTTTGTTTACGAAGTACATCATCATATTTAAGAACTTGTTTACGAGAATCATAGTTATTTCCTTCGATACGTTTTTGTGCACTCGTTACAAATCTCGAGAAAAGTTTAGATGATAATGGTTCTCCTGAAGAATTTAGGCGTTCAAGCATTTCAATACGGTTTTTAAAGCTTTCTCCACCAAATCGCATCATCAGTTCATCTTCTGCAGACAAATAGAATCTGGAATATCCAGGGTCTCCCTGACGTCCACTACGACCTCTTAACTGATTATCAATACGTCTAGCTTCATGACGTTCACTACCTAAAACAGCTAGTCCACCAAGCGCTACAACACCTTCACCAAGTTTGATATCGGTACCACGACCAGCCATATTGGTTGCAATTGTTACAGAACCCAATAAACCAGCTTTTGCTACGATTTCAGCTTCTCTTTCATGGTTCTTCGCATTCAACACTTCATGAGGGATTCTTCTTGCATTAAGGGCACGAGATAAATCTTCAGAGGTTTCAACCGCGATTGTACCAATTAATAAAGGTTGTCCTTTTTGATGTCTTTGCTCGATTTCATTGACGAGAGCATCAAACTTATCTTTTAAATTTGCATAGATATAATCTGGTTCGTCTCTTCTAATAACTGGTGCATTTGTTGGTACTTCAACAACGTCCATATTATAAATTTCTCTAAATTCTTCTTCTTCGGTTTTCGCAGTACCAGTCATACCAGAAAGCTTTTTATACATTCTAAAGAAATTTTGGTATGTAATCGTAGCTACTGTCACGGTTTCTTTTTTAACTTGCACTGCTTCTTTGGCTTCCAAAGCTTGATGCAAACCTTCAGAGAATTGACGTCCTCTTAATATACGGCCAGTGAACTGGTCAACGATTAATACTTCGCCATCATTAACAACATATTCCTTATCTCTTGCCATAATATGATTTGCACGGAGTGCATTATTTATATGATGAACAAGTGTAACATGTTTTAAATCATATAAATTATCTAATTGAAAGATTTGTTCTGCTTTTTGAATACCTGAAGGAGTCAATGCAATTGCTCGAGCTTCCAAATCAATTTCAAAGTCTTCATCACGAATAGATTTTGAAAATCTATCAGCTGCTTGATATAAATTGTGATTATTTTTTGAACCACCAGAAATAATTAATGGTGTTCTCGCTTCATCAATTAAAATGGAGTCGACTTCATCGATAATTGCATAATTAAGGCCACGCTGAGCAACCATATCTTTAGCAAATAATACCATGTGATCACGAAGATAATCAAATCCAAGTTCACTATTCGTTGAATATAAAATATCACAATCATAAGCAGCTTTTTTCTGTTCTCTTGTTAGATCTCTAACATTTAACCCAACAGTTAAGCCAAGGTATCTGAATAAATCACCAATTTCACCTTCGACTTCACGTTTTGCCAAATATTCATTGACTGTAACAATATGTACACCTTCGCCATTAAGCGCACTTAAATAAGCAGGCATAACTGCTGTTAATGTTTTACCTTCACCGGTTCTCATTTCCGCAATGTTACCATGAAAAATAGCAACAGCTCCACAAACCTGTACATAATATGGAAATAACTTAGTAACACGTCTCGAAGCTTCTCTGATGACAGCAAAAGTCTCTGGCATTAAAGCTTCCAAAGTTTCCCCATTATTAAATCTTTCTTTAAATATAATTGACTTACCTGACAATTCTTCATCAGATAACTGAGTCATTTCATTTTCATATGCAAAAACAATATCTGCTATTTTTTTTGCATCTTTTAGTTCTTTTTTACCTGGGTCAAACCAACTTTTTAGCATAGAGACACATCCTTTACGTTCTTTATTATATTACTATAATAAGCGTCTTTTTACAAGAGATATCAGTGTTTAAGGATTTTTAACATAATTAGAGAATAAAAGAACACTTACCCAATAGATAAGCATTCTTAGATTTATATATATAATGGCTTGATTAAAGCATTTAATAAAAATAAAACGCCAGTGGCGTTCTATTAGAAATCAAATTTGACGTCTTCTTTTTTAACTGCATCAGCTTCAAAGAAATCACGTTTTTCAAACTTCTTCCAATTCGCAATAATATTGCTTGGAAATACAACAACTTTCTGGTTGTAATATGAAACATTTGAATTGTAGACTCTTCTTGAAGCTTGTAGATTTTCTTCAACTTCAACAGTAGCATCTTGTAGCTTAGCAACATTTTGTGATGCTTTAAGATCTGGATATTGTTCAACGACAATATTCAAAGCTTGGAGACCACGAGATACTTCGTTTGCAAATTCTTGTTTTTCTTGAATTGATGCTCCATGTGGAGGTTGTCTCATTTCGACGACCTTAACTAAAGTATCTTTTTCATGCTTCATGTATCCTTTAGTAGCGGAAAACATTTTTGTTAATAAATCAAAACGCTTTGTTAGTGCAATATCTATGCTTGATTCTGATTCATCAATTTTAACGAGCATTCTTCTAAATGCATTTAATGTACTAATTACCCATCCAACTACTATCAATAATACTAATACAATTCCTATTATTACATATATAATAGTTCCACCCATATTTTTTTCTCTCCCTTCTAAAGAGTTTTCTTAAATTTACTACTATCTAACCGCAATTCATTAATGATTGCTGGGATTAGTTCAATATCTGACATAAACGGTTTCAATGATTCTTGATTAATTGGTGTTTTCATTGATAATTCCATATAATTTTTACGGTCATTTACACCAATATGTAATTCGTTATCATTAAAATAATATAGAATTGAGCCACGATGCAGTTTTTCTAACTCTAAAAGTTTTTCGATCATACTCGACGTAATATGATAAAACCCATATTCTTGAGTCGATGCATAAATCGCAAATTTCTTATTGAATTCCATACTTTCAGTATCGATTTTAACAAGATTTTTTTTCTGCATACCATAACCGCGACCTTCAGCGATTTTAAGTTCTTCCTTAAAGTTTCTTTCAAAAGTGTAAACATACCAACGACCCATGAAATATGTTTGATAAGTAATAATTCTATTACCTTTTGAGTCTCTGGTTTCAACTCTTTCTTTAAAATTGATATCACAGACCTCAAATCCAACACCTTTATAACTACCTTTAATATAATCTTCAGCTGTATATCTATCAGGTCTTTTTACCATGCCGGTCTGAGTAATTCTAGAAATAGGAATATAGGATTTTGGTTCATATATTACATCGTCCAATTCTTCTTTCAATAGGCTTGTAATCAATTCATTTTTAATCAAATTTCTATAATTTGAGTAAAATTTTGCTGCTTTCCCAAAAAAAACTATTGCTGGGATACCCAGTGCTACTGTCCCTATAAATAATATTGGTAATTCTAAAACAATTGCAAGTATTACAAAAACAATTGCAGGTAGAACTAATAATATAGCTATCTTATTCTGTTTTCTGTATTGCTTTAATATTTCAAGTCTTTTTTCTTCAAATTTCTCTAAATTATTCATTTCATCACCATAACTATTTTATAATAGATTACTAAATAAAGCAATCTTATCGACCTTTTCCCATGAAAAGCCTTCATCATCTCTTCCAAAGTGTCCATAAGCAGCTGTTTTAGCATAAATTGGGCGTTTCAAATCAAGCATTTTGATTATTCCAGCAGGTCTTAAATCAAAGTTAGATTTAACTGTTGCATAAATTTTTTCTATTGCAACTTTTTCAGTACCAAATGTATCAATATAAATACTAACCGGTTCTGCAATACCTATCGCATATGCTATTTGAATTTCACATGCATCAGCAACTCCTGATGCGACAATATTTTTAGCGATATATCTTGCCATATAGGCAGCACTACGATCAACTTTGGATGGATCTTTACCTGAAAATGCTCCACCACCATGTCTTGCATATCCACCATATGTATCCACGATAATCTTTCTTCCTGTAAGTCCCGCATCTCCATCAGGACCACCAATAACAAATCTTCCTGTTGGATTAATTTGATAAATCGTGTGAGTTGTATCATAACCTGACAATACAGGATGTAAGACATGCTCATGTATTTCCTTTTTGAGTGCTTCTTGTGTCCATGATTCATCGTGTTGGGTAGATAAAACAACTGTGTGAATTGAAACAGGATAATGATTTTCGTCATATTCAACTGTCACTTGAGTTTTTCCATCAGGCCGAAGGCCTTTGATAATATTGTTTTTTCTAACATATGCTAATCTTTCTGCCAAACGGTGTGCTAAAAATATAGGTAAAGGCATGAGTCCTATTGTTTCATTGTTTGCATATCCAAACATAAACCCTTGATCTCCTGCACCTTGCTCTCTATCATGTTTTTCATCAACGCCTAATGCGATATCAGATGACTGAGGTTTAATTCTGACATCTATATTAAGATGATCAGCATTAAAACCTGAGCCATGCTTATCATAACCAATTTGATTGACTGCCTTTTTTATGATTTTTTCAAAATCAAGCACTGCATTCGTTGTAATTTCACCTAAAAGTAAAACATAATCGGTTGTTACAGCTGTTTCACATGCAACTCTGGAATTAGGGTCTTGTTCCAAGCACGCATCCACTATCGAATCTGAGATTAAATCAGCAACCTTATCTGGATGTCCCTCAGTTACAGATTCACTGCTAAATAATTTTTTCATCGTCTTCTCCTTTTTACAAAAAAATACGCTTTCCCAAGGAAAAGCGCCTAATTTTGGATTTTCCTTATTGATGGGTTGTACCCCTTGTGATAAGCACCTAATTAAATAGGTTGCTGCTACTTCATAGGTCACTAGCCTCAGTAGCTCTGAATAAGTGGAACTTGTATTTTTAATTGCTCATTTAGAATACATGATTTAATACGAATTGTCAACATAAATACATAAGATTTATGAAATCAAAAGTTATTATACATTTCTGCAAACTCATCGTGAAATTTCAAGAATCTTTCTTTTAAATCATAATCAAAATAATTGGCAAGCTCATTTTGAAAAAGTTTCATAATAATCGAGTGTGCCATAGGTCTCTTATAGGGTTTTGGCCCTCTCATTGTGATATAGAGATCAGATAATAAAATTATTTGAGCATCAATTTCAGGTTGTATGATGAGCATTTCCTTAAGAAATTTCTCATTTGCTGTATCTTCAATGTGTGCTCTTGCAATATCTTCACATTTTTGTGCGAGTTGCATTCTTTTTGCTATCTTTGACCCTAATTCTGTTTTTTCTTTAAGCATATCATAGGATTGTTCATCATATGAATTCATATCATTTAATAATATTTTAATTTCCTGATACTGAAGATGAACCATAGCATAATTGTTCATCTCTTCTATTTTAGATTGTTGCAACCCATAACTATTTGCTAGCTTTTCGCTCATTAATTGAACTTGATAAGCATGTCTCTTATCCATCAGTGTATATGAACTAGAGAAAACAACAGAAAATAAATCACCAACAATATGTGAAAAGTCACCTTGAACTTGTCGTCTTTTAATCAATTCTTTTTTTCTTTCTTCTTGCATATATTGTCCCATTGAGACAATCGAATAAACAACAAAATAAAAGAGAATAAAGAGTAGGGTTCGAAGTAAAATATCACTAAATTCAGGTAAGGAAATAAACGCTGGTAGGAATTCTATAATCGTTTGACCGTTTACTAAGGCATGAAAATTATAGGTCCAAATTAAATGAATTGCAGTTAACAAAGCAAGTAATGCTTGAAAACTACTACTTAATAATTTTTTTTCTTGATATAGGGAAATAACTACAACTGCATAATACATTAAAATATATGCGCCCGTTTCAAAATATTGATTTTGATATAGTCTCGCATAAA
>CAZVDQ010000043.1:0-13198 GCA_964625435.1 uncultured Mariniplasma sp. | reverse complement strand
AAATATGGTAAGAGCTTTTCATTGTGTTTGTCTTTGATTCAGTTGAATTGATTTCAAATGAAATCTTATTTGAATCAACCTGATAATTCACTTCATCGAATACATGAAATTCAAATTCAGGACCAATAATCATCTCATCTGCAATCTTTTGATCAATCATATATTTTTCTGCACTGCGTGCAATATTTCTTGGATATTGATCAAAAGGTATATTATCTTTTCCAATAACAAAGACATCACCTAACATATTAAGTGTCTTTACTTTTGTAAAGGGATCAAGTGTTATAGATTCCAAATCAGGAATAAAAACCATATCGCTTTTTTCTACTACAGCAAAACCATAATTAGATGCATCAAATCCAACACCGTAAGTCATGACATCTTCAGTAAAACTTGATGCTGGAATTGTTAGATGTCTCCATTGTCCTTCGATGTCAACCATTTTGAAATCAATCATTTGAACTTCATTTAAAGTGATGTATTCTTTTATTTCTTTAAAAGTTTTTAACATAGTTTCCTCCCAATGTCATATCAATAAAAATACTCAAAAAGCGTATGATTATAAAACGATAACCCAATGATTAGGATCATCAATATCTCCAAATTGAATTCCAATCATTAACTCATATAACTTATTAATTGTAGGACCTATCTTTTCATGAGCAGGAAATACATGCTTTTTACCATTATTTGTAATAGATCCTATAGGTGTAACGACTGCTGCTGTACCGCATGCCCCAGCTTCTGCAAGGTGATCGAGTTCATTAATATAAATATCTTGTTCTAAAACATCTATTTTAAGCATATTAAGAGCTAACCATTTTAATGAACGATTAGTAATACTATCTAAGATTGAAGGTGATTTTGGTGTGATATACTTACCATCTTTGGTAATTGCTATAAAATTGGCTGCCCCAACTTCTTCAATTCTTGTATGTGTTTTTGGATCTAAGAAGATACAATCAGCAAACCCGTTCTTTTTCGCTTGAATTTGAGCATATAAAGACGCTGCATAGTTTCCCCCAACTTTGACATGACCAGTTCCATTTGGAGCTGCTCTATCGTATTCTGAAACAACCATATCAATCGGTTTTGCAGGTCCACTAAAATAAGAACCAACAGGTGATACGACAACACTAAAGATATATTCAGGCGCTGGTCTAAGCCCTAGATTATTTCCAACACCAATCATAAAAGGTCTGATGTAGAGTGTTTCCATGTTGCCATATGGTGGAACAAAAATTTCATTAGCTTTAACGACTTTTTTTACTGCTTCAATAAATACATTAATAGGAATTGTTGGCATGACTAAGCGTTCACAAGACATTTGGAAACGTCTAGCATTGTCTTCAATTCTAAATAATTGAATCTTACCATCTTTTCTCCGGTAAGCCTTTAATCCTTCAAAGCATTCCTGTCCATAATGCAATGAAGTAGATAATGATGAAATCGTTACTTGATCATCTTCCCTTAATATGCCTTCATCCCATGAGCCATCCTTGTAATATGAGATGTAGTTAAAGGAAGCCTTCACATAAGTAAAACCTTTTGGTTTTATGTTCATCTTTTCTTTTTCTCCTCTTTTATGTTAATTTTTTTATGCTCAATCTGATATATCTACTTCTTTATGCTTACGTGGATTTAACCTTAGAATCTTCTTAAAGAAAAGTAAAGTTTCTTGTGTATCATAAATAAACATGAAAATGAGTGTAATTAATCCACCATAAACGATGGCTGGTATGACTAGCCATAAGACTGGCCAAAAGAATTTAACACCTGTCAAAGGATGAATTCGCATGAAATATGGAACAAATATACCAATGATTAAACCTAATCCAGTTAAATCGCCTCTAACACCAAATATGAATGAGGGATTACGTTTGTCAGGATTAAATAAATCTTCTTTGGGTACCCAATCTAGTGCTGTAATTAATAACTCATTAACAAAAATAAGAACTAGTACTAAGATTAAGAGCAATGGTGCACGATATGCACGATGAATCGATAATTTGTGCATCTTAAATCTCATCATCAAGAATGGAACTAAGAATAATAAGATATGTGCACTATAGAATCTTATAATTTCTAAATTGAATGCACTTCGAAATCCAATGACCTCTCCATTAAAATATTCACTCATCGCATCTACGGGAAAGATAATCGTTAAAATTCCACTTGCCATTCCTACCATGATCATGTAATCTTTTAAGGTTTTATTTTTTGTAAAATATAAGAATGGAAATATCAACGTGCTGACAGCACAGATATTTTCAAAGGATACTTTTGTAAAAACTGCTTCTACTGTCGTATATGGCCAAATAAAGACTTTCATAAAATGAAGGGTGAAAGCAACCATAATTAAACCAAAAACAAACCAGTGTCTAAACTTCTGGCTCTTATTTTTTAAAAATGCTACTGCCAATACAGTAATTAAAATCGCGATTCCCATATACATAAAGTAGTAGATGTTTCCCATTTTTACCATTGGCATAAGCAAACTCCTCATATATCATCTCTGATGAATTTATTATAACATAGTTTCCTTACAGGAAAGGATAATAATTTTTAATGCTTTTATGCTTTTTTATAAAAAAAAGCATATCAGTCGATATGCTTGATGGAATCAATAATTTTCCTTGCATTTAAATCAAATATTTTATTTAAATAATCTTTATCCTGATTCTTCTTTAATGCCTCAAAAGCTTCTTTCATATTAGGAGGCCTTGAATCTATATTATGTGTATCAGTTGATATGAAATCAATGAGTTGATTTTTTATCAAATGTTGTACAATATTTTTTTTAACATTTTTATGATTATAACCAATAATTGATGATGTATTTACTTGAAGTAAAGCCCCAGTTGTTTTTATCTTGATGAAATCTTCAGGTTTTAAATATGAATATCTTTCTACATGTGCAATGATTGGTATAAATCCCATTCTAGTCAAATCATAGACAATCTCTTCAATTGGTGTTTCAATGTATGGAGAAAATTCGATTAAAATATAATTTGAAGCTCCCATGGTAACTGATCTAAAATCTGTTTTAATGTGTGATCTATAAAAAGTTTCGGCACCTAAATATAAATCTATTGGTAATTTAAGTTTTTTTGCTTCTTCTTGTAGCTTATTAAAAATGGGAAGATTATGACTAGGATCAAATTTTGAAACCTTTGATTGTACGTGTGGTGTAAGAATAATCGCATCTACACCATCTGCAATTTCTTTTTTAATCATTTCAATTGATTGATCAATTGATTGAGAACCATCATCAACACCAGGTAAGATATGTGAGTGAATATCAATCATTTTATTTATTCATACTTATAACTATAATCATATCCATAGCCATAAGCCCCACTCTTTAGATTGACTTGTGTTAGAACAACACCTAAAATATTCACATGATTGCTTTTTAAAGTTAATACAGCTTCTTTAACCAAAGATTTTTTAGCCACACCTTGAGCAACAACAAATATAACTCCATCAGCAATTCGTGCCACATATAAAGCATCTGATACAGCAATTACTGGCGGTGTATCTAAAAGTATATAATCATATGTTTCTCTTAACTTTGTGAGTAAATCCTTAAGTTTTTGAGCTTCTAAAACATTCACAACAGCAGTTGTTTTTTCACCAGCAACAATATAATCGATGCCTAGTTCTTCCGAATGGCAAACGACTTTATTGAAATCTATCTTACCCGATAAATAATCAGTTAAGCCATCTCTATTGGTTGCATTAAATACTCTATTCAATTTAGGTTTTCTTAAATCAAGATCAATTAAGATTATCTTTTTTCCCTTATTACCCAATAAATAAGCCATATTAGAAACAAACGTTGATTTCCCTTCACTTGCTAAAGTGGAGGTAAATTGAATCACCTTATGTTTTCCATCAATATTCGCATAATCTAAATTAATCAATACTTTTTGAAATGATTCAGCTGTATATGATAGAGGTTGTTCTTTAGTGACTAGATAATCATACTTTTCAGTACGTTCTCCATTAAATATACTTTTCTTAGCCATTTACTTAACCTCCTTAATAACAAACTCGGGAATAACTCCTAGTACTTGTATGCCAAAAGCAGCTTCAAGCTGATCCTTTGTTTTAAATGTGTTATTGAATACTTCTTTTAAGAATGCAAAACCAACACCAACGATACCACCTAAAATAAATCCTACAATAACATATAGTGGTTTATTAGGAGATTCATAGACACCAAGACCAGCATTACTTGTTCTGGTGATTTTATCTTTTAACGAAGAAAATGAATCATTATTATCCGCAATATTGATTGCAGAATCTATCACAGAATTCACGACATCTCTTGAAATAGTGTTATCGGGAGAGATGTAATTGATATTGATGAAATAGCTTGTTGTACTCGATGTAACTGTTAAACCATTTCTCAGCTGATCTGTAGTCATATCTAATGATAAATCAGAGATTACTTCTTCTAAAACAATGTCCTTTCTCATAAGTTCGGCAATTGTTGTTAGTAATTTTTGAGCTGTTGTGTAGTCATAAGAACTATCTATAGTTTGGTCTACCTGAACTTGAACCATCACATCAGCATTTGATTTATATTGAGGGTGTGCTATGGCATATGCATAAAAGGTAGCAAGTCCCGCAATAGCAATTGTAAAGATCAAAATAATTACTAAATGACTTCTTAAAATCTTGTAAATATCTAATAGACTAATTTCATTAGTTCCATCAATTTGTTGATCGTTCATAAAATTCCTCCGCGCTAATTATTAAATTAATTATATCATAAATGATATTGTTTCGTAAGTGATTAGATATGATTTTATTTATTTGTTTAAAAACAAATCAACGACCTCATCAATATCCTTTTTGACTTGATCTAATGAATCCATCCAAAATTCCTTTTTAGTCACATCAATATTCATTGATTTCGCAACTTCTTCTACACTAGTTTTAGTTGTTAATGAAAGTAGTTCATCATAGTTTTGGATAAATGGTTTAGGATCTTTTAGATACTGCACATAAAGTCCTTTTCCAAAGAGCAAACCAAAAGCATAAGGAAAATTATAAAAGTTTAATCCAGCACTATAATAATGGCCCTTGTTAAGCCACATGTAAGGATGCAAGACATGATGATCAAGACCATTTAAATAGGCTTCTTTTTGTGCTTCAAGCATCATGGCTTTCATTTGCTCTTTAGAAATTGGCCCTGTTGATTTTTCAAATAAATTTGCTTCGAAAATAAATCTCGATAGAATATCAATAATGACTTGAGTATCACCTTGAAGTGAATTTTCTAAAACAGATAGTCTTTCTTTTGGATTAGTAATTGATGCTAGCAAATGATTATTGACAACAGTTTCACAAAAGATTGATGCAGTTTCTGCTAAAGGCATTGGGTAGGACCAATGTAATGGTTTATTATTAGATATAATATCACCATGATATCCATGACCTAATTCATGAGCAAGTGTCAAAACATCCGATAACGAACCCGTAAAGTTTGATAGGATTCTAGACTGTTTAAGTTGTGGTTGGTTAGAACAAAATGCACCACCTCTTTTTCCTTTTTTAGGGAATGGATCAATCCAGTTATTAGCAAATGCTTTTGTTGCAAAATCACCTAATTTCTTAGAATAGGAATAAAAGCCTTCTTTAACAATTTCTTGTGCTTCTTCATAAGTATATGTTTTTTCTAATTTACCGACAGGCGCAAACATATCATAAAAAGGCAGATGTCCTTCATGTCCTAAATATATAGCTTTAGCTTTTAAATATCTTTCAAAATGAGGACGATAGTCCATCATTGCTGAAATCATCGCATCTAATGCTTTTTTACTCATTTCAGATGAATCAAGAGTTTTAGATAATGCTGAATCATAACCTCGCAATTCATTCATAAGGACAACTTCGCGTTTAATATTAGATAATGCAAGAGCAACTTGATCTTCAATTTTTCCATAAGACTTCAATTCAGCCTCATAAGCTTCTTTTCTGATTGTTGCGTCATTATCATGGGCAAGATTTCTAACCTCTTGTAAAGTGATTTCTTTACCTCTAAATTCTACAGATAAATTTGCTGTTGTTATTCCTTGAAGTCTACTCCATGAACTAGAAGCAAGTTCACTTAATTTTGAGTATAAAACTTCTTCTTTTTCTGATAAGAGATGCTTGGCATCTTCTTGTTCACGTTTCAAAAGATATAGATATTGATTAATGGTTTTTGATTTTTTAGCAAGTATAGTCAAATCGAGAGTTGCTAAATATCTTGCAAACATGACATCTTCAACAGTTGATTTTCTAAAGATATTTTGAAGCATAGCAAGATATACAGGGGCATCCTGATTACCTACGTCAGTTGCCATAGTCAGACTCGCAAAACTTAGAAGTGATCTAGCTAAAACATTTAGCTTTTCCTGGAAGGAAATATAACCTTCCACATATTCAATATCTGAATGATTTTTTAATACAAGGAAAGTTTTATAATCATCAACTAAATTACTTAGCTCAGATATATCACTTTTATATTTATCATCAAACCCTAAGTATAAATCATCTAAATTCCAATTATTCATTTTTTAATCCTCCTAAAGTATTATAACACATCAAAAAAAGAACACCTATTGCTAAGTGTAAATTTGTTAAATGATGGGTAAATATTTTACTAATTCCCATTCTGAGATAGCAGTTCTGTAATCATCCCATTCAATTTGCTTTGCTTCTAAGAGCTTATTAAATAATACTTCACCTATAGCTTCTTTCATGAGTGAAGAGTTAGAAAAATGAAGCATTGCTTCTTGTAGACTTTCAGGAAGATTTTTAATGCCTAAACGTTTTCTTTCAGCATCTGACATTTTAAATAAGTTCTTTTTTACTGGTGAGATTCCATCTAGCTCATTTTTAATACCATCTAGACCAGAAGCGAGTAAACCACTCATCGCGAGATAGGGATTTGCAGATGGATCTACTGAACGCACTTCGACTCGTGTAGAACGTCCACGAGCTGCAGGAATACGAATCATTGTTGAACGGTTCGCATCACTCCATGAAATGAAGCAAGGTGCTTCGAAGTGGGGAACTAAACGTTTGTAAGAATTAACCGTAGGATTAGTTACCAAACAAAATTCTTGCGCATGTTTCATTACACCCGCAATGAAACGAAGCGCAGTTTGTGATAATTGATTTTCTGTATTTGAATCATAAAATACGTTATTTCCTGCTTCATCAGTAAATGATATGTTGGTATGCATCCCAGAACCATTGATTCCAAAAATCGGTTTAGGCATAAAGGTTGCATGATATCCATGGCGACGAGCAATATTTTTAACCAGTATCTTAAATGTTTGGATATTATCACATGCTTCAAGTGCATTATCAAACAAGAAGTTGATTTCATGTTGTCCAAAAGCAACTTCATGATGAGATACTTCCATTTCAAAACCCATTTTTTGCAATTCTAGCACAATGTCACGTCTAACATCTTCTGATCCATCAATGGGTGCTAAATCAAAATATCCACCTAAATCAGAAAACTCTAATGTAGGTTTACCTTTTTCATCTAATTTAAATAAGAAGAACTCAGGTTCAACACCTACATTAAATTTAGCAAATCCTAATCTTCTACTCTCAATTAGGTTTCTCTTTAAGATAAATCTAGGATCACCTTCATAAGGAACATGTTGTGTTGTATAAACATCACAGATAAGTCTAGCAACTTTTCCAGCAGGAGTGGATTCCCATTCTAAAATCAACCAAGTACTTAAATCAGGATATAGATACATATCAGCTTCATCAATACGAACAAATCCTTGAATGGATGAACCATCAAACATGACTTCATTTGCCAATGCTTTTTCAAGATTGGTTGCTGGAATTTCAACATTTTTAACTGTTCCAAGCATATCAGTAAATTGTAATCTAATGTATTTTACATTGTTTTCTTTCGCACTTTTTAATATATCAACTCTCGAATAATCTTTCATATATGATCTCCTTTAATGATAGAATTTTACATTTATGCATAAAAAAAGTCAATAGTTATGACGAACTATTGACAAAATTTACATTTAAATGACTATTCTTTAGGTTTTATGAAGTTTTTAGCATAATCATCTTTGTTGATTTGTTTATTTCTTGCGATTGCTAATGCTCCTTTTGGAACATCAATTGTTACTGTGGAACCTGCAGCAATGAAGACACTATCTCCAATTTTTATTGGTGCAACCAAATTTACATTGCATCCAATAAAGACATCATCACCGATGACAGTCTGATGTTTTTTAACTCCATCATAATTGACAGTAACTGATCCGCATCCAAAGTTAACGTTTTTACCAACAGTTGAATCACCAATATAGATAAGATGAGCTGCCTTAGTTCCTTCATCAGTTGTTGATTTTTTGATTTCAACAAAGTTACCAATACGATTATTTTTACCAATTTCCGCATGATTTCTTAAATGTGCAAATGGTCCAACAGTTGTATTTTCATGAACGATTGAATCTAGAACAATACTATGTCTGATCTCAGCTTTTTCATGAATAACTGAATCGACAATTTCAGTGTTAGGTCCAATAACCGCACCTTTTTTAATGACTGAATTACCCATAATGGTTGTATTAGGATAAATCCAAACAGCTTCTTCTATGACAACATTATGACCAATGGTAACTGTTTCAGGATTAACAATTGACACACCATTTAACATATGACCTTTATTAATTGATTCACGTAAATATTTTTCAGCAACACTAATACCAAACAAATCATTAATACCCATTGTAACCATTGGGTTACGAACCATGAAAGTATTGACTTTATGGTGTTGATGCATAAGATTTACGATATCAGTAAGATAGTATTCACCCTTACGATCATTTTTCTTAATCTTATGTGCATATTCAAATAATAATTTATTATTAACGATATAAACACTTGAGTTAACTTCTTTGATGAGTTTTTGTGATTCATTACAGTCATTTTCTTCAACAATACCTGTAACAATCCCATATTCATTACGCACAATACGTCCATATCCCTTAGGATATTCCATATTCATCGTAACGACAGTCAAATCATTCCCCATTTCTTCATGGGCTCTGATGAGTTTATCCATCAAAGGATATTCCATGAGAGGCATATCACCTGGAAGAACAAAGGTGATCCCTTCTTTATCAATCATTTGTTTTTTAGCAGATAATACCGCATGACCCGTACCTAATTGTTCAGATTGAACTGCATAAGTTACTCGATCACCTAATATTTCTTCTATCACATCTTTTTTATGACCTATGATAACATATATTTCTTCAATCGTGGATTTTTCAATGTTTTCAACAATATAAGAAATCATAGGTTTCTTTAAAATCGGAAATGCACACTTGGGCATTTCAGTACGCATACGTGTGCCTTTACCAGCAGCAAGAACTAAAGCATATTTTTTCATAAACGATTACCCTCCTTTTGAATCAATGAAACAATTTCATTAGTTAATGTATCAACTAAAGTTTCATCCTTTGAACTTATTGTAACACGAATGAGGCTTTCAGTACCACTGGCTCTAACTAATAATAAGGAATTTTCTCCTAGTCTTTCTTTGATTGAAGTTATTCGTGATTGAACTGAATCTAATTCAAGAACTGATTTAGATACACCTTTGATATTGGTAAGTTTGAATGGGTATAACTGTACATCTTTAACTAGTTCTTCTAATGAAACGTGTAGTTCTTCTAATATCTTTAATATGTATATTGCAACCAATAATCCATCGCCAGTATGTAGTAAATGAGTTAAGATAACATGACCCGATGATTCACCACCGATGGTGTAATCATGGGTATATAACTCATGGAATACATATTTATCACCAACATCAGTTAAAACATATGAAATATCTTTATCTTTAAGTGCTTTTAAGATACCAGGGTTGCTCATCTTTGTTAAGACAACAGTATTTTTATTAAGAAGATTCTTCTTTTTCAAATAAGTACTAATCATATAAATGATAAAATCTCCATCATAAACATCTTGATTATGGTCAACTACCATTATCCGGTCGCCATCACCATCAAAACTAAATCCAATATCAAGAGATTTTTCTTTAACTAGTTCTTGAATAGCTTCAAGATGCGTAGAACCACATTTAAGATTAATATTATTCCCGTCAGGTTGATTAGATATTTGTATAGATGATGGATTAAATATATCGAAGATTTCTCTAGAAATTAAATAATTAGCACCATTTGCACTATCAAATCCAATTTTTAAATGAGATGGTTTAAGATCAAGAGGATGATAAATTTTGATATATTCATCGTGAATGTCTTCCGATAAGATAGGTTTCCCAAATGAAGTGAAATCTAATTTGCCAGAATCAATAAATGCTTCAAGTTCTAATTCTTCTTCATTTAAGGTTTTATATCCTTTGTTAAAGACTTTAATACCATTATCTGTATAAGGATTATGTGAAGCTGTAATCATAATTCCAATAATGCTTTTTATCTTTGAATAATGAGCAATCATAGGAGTTGAGACGACACCAGCAAGTAAGACATCAACTCCTAAAGCCATTAAGCCATTCGCAATGCTATATGCAAGCATGGGGGATGATTCTCTTGTGTCCATGCCAATCACAACTTGCTTAGGTTTAAAAACACGTGCAATTGCTTGACCTAGTTTAAAAGATAGTTCACTATCTAGTTTTTCAAAAGCAATTCCTCTTATTCCATCAGTTCCAAAGTATTTTCTCATAATAACCTCTATTCTACCGTTACACTTTTTGCAAGATTTCTTGGTTTATCAATATCATAGCTACGTTCAAGAGCAGCATAATATGCGATGAGTTGTGTAGGAACAACCATGATAAGTGCCGTTAAAAGTGGATGAACATCTTCTAAGATGATTTTATCACCGTTCTGTTTACAGGACCCCATGACAATCGTCATTGTTCTAGCACCTCTTGAATGTACTTCTTTTAGATTAGATCTCGTATTTCCATTGATATTTGGATCAGAGATTAATGCAATCACTGGAGTTCCATCCTCAATTAAGGCAATTGTACCATGCTTAAGCTCACCAGCAGCAAAACCTTCTGATTGTATATAGGATATTTCCTTAAGCTTGAGAGCCGCTTCTAATCCTACATAGTAATCCATTCCTCTCCCAATGAAAAAACAGTTTCTATGAGTTAGTATGTTTCTTACATGATCTAAGATATTTTCATTTTCTAAGAAATGTTCAATAGATGTAGCAGCAATAGATAATTCTTTTCGTATGTCAATTTGCTTTGATGATAATTCATAGGCTAATAGAGCGAAAACTGAAACTTGTGCAACATAAGCTTTTGTCGAAGCAACCGCTATTTCAGGTCCTGCAAAAAGTTGTAAGAAATAAGTACCTTCTCTAGCAAGTGTTGAAGTAGGAACATTAGTGATTGTTAATGTTTTATACTTATTATCATTTATATTGACCAAACAAGCTCTTAGATCTGCTGTTTCACCTGATTGAGTTACTAAGATAAAAAATGGTTTTTGAGATAGCAATGGATTTTGGTAAGCAAATTCAGATGCAATATGGACTTCAACTGGTATATGAGATAATCTTTCTAAAAGGAGTTTTCCAATAAGACCGGCATGCATGGATGTTCCAGCAGCAAGTACATATATACGATCTGATTCTTTAATAGACTCAAGTATCTTTGGATTAATAAGTGATACATCTTTATCAAAGTAATTAGTAACAATTCTGCGAATTACGGAAGGTTGTTCATGAATTTCTTTGAGCATGAAATGAGCATATTCACCTTTGGTAGTATCGGCATCATCGAGTTCAAGAGGTTTCATATGTAAATCTAGAGGTTTATGATTTAGATCAAAGATGCGAACATCTTCTTTTCTAGCAACAACAAAAGTTTTATCTTCCAAAGCATGATAGTTATCACTATATCCAATTAGAGCCATTAAATCTGATGCTATTGTGATACCATCAGGTCCTTGGCCAATTATAAGTGGGCTTTTATATTTAGCTGCATATATTTTTTCAGGATCATTAGAATCAAGTACTAATAAGGCATATGAACCATGTAGAAGTTTAAGTGTAGTTGTTATGGCATTTTCAACATGAAGTGTTTGAGAAAATGTCTCGATTAATTGAGCAATGACTTCAGTATCTGTTTCACTTGTAAAAGTTGAATTTGGAAGATATTGTTCTTTTAGTTGTTGGTAATTTTCAATAACTCCATTATGTACAATGATGAAACGTCGCGTTTGAGAATAATGAGGGTGAGAGTTCTCTTTATTGACTTTTCCATGTGTAGCCCATCTTGTATGTCCAATGCCAATGTTGGAATATGCACTGTTTTTAGTTGACTCTACTAGTTTATTAACTCGACCTTCATCCTTATAGACATCAAAAACTTGGTACCTATTGTTAAAAAGACTCATACCAGCTGAGTCGTAACCTCTATATTCGAGACGAGTTAGTCCATTTAAGATGATGTCTTTTGCATTCTTGTTACCTATAAATCCAACAATTCCGCACATAATAACCTCCAAATGTTCACAAGTTGATAAAGTAATTATACAATAAATTTGCATTTAATGAGTTAATCAGTATTTATAAATCAAATATCAACTAATTAAGGTTCCTCTATAAAAATCCGTAATCAGTTGATATATTAGGAATTGATAATCTTCAATTAGTTTGAGGAACAAAATCATGATCTTGAACGATTTGTTGCTTTCATAGATACGTTTGACTAGAAGTAATTAAATTCCTTCAGTCCTAATATTCCGTAGGTCGAATAAAATTATCTATTAATATGAAAATCAATATTCAGAACTGTCGATTACTTTGAAACTAATACCCTTTTCTTACCAAATATGTTTCCACACACAAGGTTGCCTCCACCCGGATATCGTGACTGTCTGTTGATATGAAAGTCATACTCAAGGACTGTCTTTCTTGTGTCATCCTTATGAAAACTACAAAAATGCTCATTTTTTTTAATCGCTATTTTTAACCATCTCTAGATACACTTATTGGCTTACCTATCTACATGAAAATTATTGATTGTTTTACCATCTCTAGATGGTATTTGGGATTGCCCGCGTGCTTTACTGAGGACTGTCTGTCCTTATGAAAGTCATCACTTAGGACTGTCTTTCTTGTGTCATCCTTATGAAAATCTCAAAAATGTCACTTTTTT
>CAZVDQ010000042.1:0-13818 GCA_964625435.1 uncultured Mariniplasma sp. | reverse complement strand
TTATTATAAGCATATTTATAACATATTCTTATTTTACATCTTTTCATTTGACTTTCAAAACAAAAGGATTATAATCATGTTCAAAGGAGGTCCGAAATGGATCTTATTGTTCTGATTGTCATGATTATAATCTTCTTAGGTCTTGCATATCTAATCTACTATTTCTTCAAGCAAAAAAAATACCACTGGATTCCTTCATCTATCTTAGTCAAAGTAAGTATCTTTTTACTAGCTTATCCCACACTATTTCCACAAAATTCAGATGGATGGAATGACTTAGGCTATGTCATCTTAGGAATTTTCTTATTCCTATTTGCTTGTGCTTTAGCTATCATTATTGGAGTTGTCAGATATATTAAACAGAAACAAAAGAAAATTCAGATAGCCTTGATTGTCTTTTTTTTACTTTTATGCATAAAAGAGAGTAAAATAAAGATTGTAAATCTTTTAAAAGGAGCTTAAATGAAAACAAATTATCCCTATTCATCAAAAAGAACTGTTATCTATGCAAAAAATGGTATGGTAGCTACTTCTCAGCCTTTGGCAGCACAAGCAGGTCTTGACATTTTAAAAAAGGGCGGTAATGCCATTGATGCTGCAATTGCAGTTGCATCTACACTAACTGTCGTTGAACCCACATCTAATGGAATTGGTGGCGATAATTTTGCTTTAATTTGGACGAATAATAAATTACATGGCCTTAATAGTAGTGGCCACGCCCCAAAACTTTTAACTAAAAAAGCATTACTAAAAAAGGGATTAAGTGAGATTCCAAGATTTGGATTCGCTCCAGTAACTGTCCCTGGTGCTGTTGCTGGGTGGGCAGAGATGCATAAAACTTATGGGAAATTACCCTTTAAGGATGTCTTAGCACCAGCAATTAATTATGCAAAAAATGGTTTTACTATATCCCCAACTGTAGCATTTTATTGGAATGCTGCAAACCATATGTATCAAAAAAACCTAAAGGATAAAGTTTACCAGTCTTGGTTTGATACTTTCACTTTAAATGGCACTTCTCCTTCAGAAGGAAGCTTATTTCACTTAAAGGAACATGCTGATACTTTAGAAAAAATTGCTGAAACATATGGAGAAACTTTTTATCGTGGTGAGATTGCTGACAAAATTGATCAATTTTCCAAATCAAATGATGGATTTATAAGGAAAAACGATTTAGAGTCATTCAAACCTGAATGGGTAACACCTATCTCCGTCTCTTATAAAGGTTACAATATATGGGAAATCCCACCCAATGGTCAGGGTGTCATCGCACTCATGGCTCTAAATATTATTGAAAATTTTAATTTCAATGAAAGAGAAAAAACTGAAGTCTACCACAAGCAAATTGAAGCAATGAAACTTGCTTTTGCTGATGGTTTAAACTATATTGGTGAACCTAAAACCATGCATATGTCAGTAGAAAATCTTCTATCTAAATCATATGCGAATTCTCGTGCAAAACTAATTTCAAAAAAAGCTGAAATTAGAACACATGGTAAACCAGAACAAAGCGGAACTGTCTATTTGGCTACGGCTGATAGTGATGGAAATATGGTTTCAATGATTCAAAGCAACTATATGGGATTCGGATCAGGATTAGTCGTTCCTGATACTGGTATCGCTCTTCATAATCGTGGACATAATTTTTCACTCGATGAAAAATCAGATAATTTTCTTGAACCAGGAAAAAGACCTTATCATACAATCATTCCTGGATTTATAACGCAAGGAAAGAATCCTATTGGTCCGTTTGGAGTTATGGGAGGTTTTATGCAGCCTCAAGGGCATATGCAAGTCATCATGAATTTAATTGATTTTAAGATGAATCCCCAATCTGCACTTGATGCTCCTCGTTGGCAATGGATTGAAGGAAACAAAATCTCAGTCGAACCCAGTGTGTCAAAAACCATCATTCAAGGACTGATCAGAAAAGGCCACGAAGTAAAAATAGAACCAAACTTAGGAAATTTTGGTCGTGGTCAAATCATTCTAAGACATACTAAAACAGGTGTGTATCGTGGTGGTACAGAAAAAAGAGCAGATGGGACAATTGCATCATGGTAAAATAAAAAGGCTTAACTAAGCCTTTTTTTATAGTTTTTTAAACATGATTAATCGCTTCAAGTGAAGCTATTTTATTTTTATCTATGACTACCCAGGAAGAAAACTGCAATCGTACCAGGCCCAGAATGTGCACCAATAATTGGTCCAATTGTATTGTAGATTATTGATTCTGCATGGTATTTGTCCTTAATCATCTGACCAACTTTCATTGCTTCATTTAAACAGTCTCCATGTGAAATAAAGATGGTTTGATCTTGTAGATCAGTGATTCTTTCCTTCATTAGATTAACCATTGCTTCTAATGAAAATTCTCGTCCTCTAGTTTTCTTAAGTGGAACCAGTTTACCTTCATCATTAACGTATAAGATAGGTTTGATTCTTAACATAGCTCCTAAAAATGCTTGTGAATCACTTAAACGACCACCTCGTTTGAGTGTTCCTAAATCATCAACTGTAAATAAATGGCATAAATTTAGTTTATGTTCCTCAACCCAATCTTTTATTTCATCAATACTTTTTCCTTCATTTTTTAAGTTATATGCATACCAGATGAGTAACCCTAGACCCATTGATGCAGATAACGAATCAATAATAATAATTTTTTGATTGGGATATTTTTCTTTAAGCTCTTCAGCAGCTACTCTCGATGATTGAACCGTTCCACTTAATGCAGAAGAAAGTCCAATATAAAGTATATCTTTTCCTTCTTTTAGTAAAAGTTCAAAAAAACTAAGAAAAGAGCCAACATTTACCAAAGAAGTCTTCGCAATCTTCTTCTGTCTCAAATTTTGATAGAAGGTTGTGATTGATAATTCTCTTTCATCTGGATAATGTCGAAAGACATTCCCATCAATCTCCACTGAAAGCGGAATAACTTCAATCTCCATTTGTTTGACTTGATGTGCTGTTAAATCAGAACATGAATCTGTCATCATGATAAAATCGTTCATAATATTCCTCCAAATAATTTATTTTGCATATATAAACATTATACTTTTTCTATTTCAATCTTTCAACAACATAACCATTTTACCAAAAACGATAAAGAAAAAAACTGCGATTTTTCGCAGTTTTTGATTATTTGATTTTACGTACCGAAATAACACCTTTCAAATTATCGATTGCATCAATTGAAATTTGATCTATTATCTCGTTACAATCAATCATTGCATAACCGAATCCATTTCTTTCGGCATGAATGAAAAGATCAATCTTGTGTTCACATTCAGTGATTTTTTTCATAAGTTCCGAAATATGTTCAACCTCTTCATATAGAACAGTGATTCTAGATGCTGATCTACATTTTCCTGCATCTAAATTAGGGAAGTTCACAGAATTTTTAATATTCCCATTTTCTATATAATCTTGAACTTGCATTGCAGCCATATAAGCACAATTATCCTCAGCCTCTTCAGTTGATGCTCCAAGATGAGGAAATGCAATAACATTTTCCATATTGACAATTTGAGGTGTTGGGAAATCAGTGAGATATTTCTTAACAATTTTTGATTTGATTGCTACTTCTAAATCATCATCATTCACAATACCATCTCTTGCAAAATTCAAGAGGATAACGCCATCTTTCATTTTACTCATAGCATCTGCATTAATCATATTTTTTGTACCTGGATTAAAAGGTACATTAACACTAATATAATCACACAATGGATAGAGTTCATCGATCGTATCTGTATATTTCATATCTTGAGGAAGTATCTTTTTGCAATTGTTTAATGCCTCAAAATTTCTTTCATAACCAACAACATTCATTCCCAAAGCTGAACAAGCATTAGCAAGTTTAATTCCGATTGCACCTAATCCAATAATACCAATTGTTTTACCGGAAATTTCAATACCAGCAAATTGTTTTTTTGCTTTTTCGACAGTCTTAGAAATATCAGAGTCATCTCTATTTTCATTAATCCAATTTAGTCCACCATATAAATCTCTAGCAGTCATCAATAGCGCAGAAATAATAAGTTCTTTAACTGCATTTGCATTAGCTCCTGGAGTGTTAAATACAACAACTCCACGGCTAGCATAATCTTTATAAGGAATGTTATTGACACCAGCTCCAGCTCTTGCTACTGCAACTACTTTTTGAGGCAACTCCAATTCATGCATATTTGCACTTCTAACTAAAACAATATCTGCATTTCCAAGAGAGTCAACTAGCTGATAATCGCTCGATAATGCATTTATCCCAGCCTTTGAAATATTATTTAAACAATGTATATTTATCATCATCACACCTACTTTAAATGTTCTTTTTCAAAATCAGACATAAAAGCAACAAGTGCTTTAACACCTTCAATTGGCATTGCATTATAAATTGATGCTCTCATTCCACCTACAGTACGATATCCTTTTAGGCTATCCAATCCAATAGCTTTTGCTTCTTTTATAAATAGATCATCTAATTCTGAGCTTGTCGATTTAAATGTTACATTCATAAGAGATCTGGAAGCTTTATCTACAGAACCATAGAACAATTTAGATTGATCTAAATAGTCATACAAAACATTTGCCTTATCAATATTCATCTGTTTCATAACCTCTAACCCACCTAAATTCAATAACCACTTAAACACTTTACCGCATAAGTAAATTCCATAAGTTGGAGGTGTGTTATACATCGATTTATTTTCAGCTTGAATATCGTATCTGAGCATAATAGGCGTATTAGATAAGTGATCTTTTGTAATTAAATCTTCTCTAATGATAACAATCACTGTTCCCGCAGGACCAATATTTTTTTGAGCACCAGCATAGATTAAACCATATTTTGAAATATCCATAGGCTCAGAAAGAATGCATGAAGAAACGTCAGATACAAGCACTTTACCTTTCGTATCTGGTAGGTCATGATACTTTGTCCCAAAGATTGTATTATTTTCACAAATATGAACATAATCAGCATCTGGACTTATTTCAAGATTTTTCAGATCAGGAATATAACTGAAATTTAAATCTTCAGACGAAGCAATTTGCTTTACTTCACCAAATTTGCTAGCTTCTTTAAAAGCTTTTTTTGCCCAATTACCAGTAACAATGTAATCTGCTTTTTTATGCTTCATCAAATTGATTGGAATCATTGAAAATTGATTTGTTGCTCCCCCTTGTAAAAATAAGACTTTATAGTTGTTTGGAATATTGAGTAATGTTCTCAAATCACTTTCTGCATCCTCAATGATTTTTTTAAAAATTTGTGAACGATGACTCACCTCCATAACTGACATACCTGTATTTTGATAATCAAGCATTTCCTCTGCTGCTTCCTTCAAGACTGCTTCAGGTAAAATTGCAGGTCCGGCGGAAAAATTAAATATTCTTTTCATTTTGTTTCTCCTCTCAATGGATTAATATTTGTAATAAAATGACTTTCTAAATAATATCTTTTAGCTGTTGCACATCCCATAGAAAATGATTTTCTTGGGAGCACGTGACCTTTTTGAATGAATGGAAATAACTCACTTCTTTGTATACAAGGCATCTTTATACCTATACTTTTAGGATGATTTTTGCATATCTCAATGAGTTCTTCATCACCATGAATATAATCAATGGTTACTTTTCTATGTTTACTCATATATTCATCAATATAATTTTGGATTTGTTCATATGCCTTAGGTGCATTTTTAGGAATAAAGAATGGTATCTTTTCGGTATCATTCTTATAAATCCATGTTTCTTCTTCTTTATCAACTGCATGAAATAAACCAATTAAGAAATCATCCTCAACATTAATTAAGAGACGATGAATTCCTTCAAAGATTAGACCTTTGTCATATATATTGACCACTTCAACTAAAGCAAATCTAGCAGGATGATTTTCTGCTTCTTCTTTGCTTAATGTTTTCTTTAAGGTTTCCCAATGAGCTTTTGCAGTAGCAAGGCTATGGTTACCATCTCCAACAACAAACAACATTGGATTATTTTTATCTTTAATTAATTGATTAAATTGCTCAATAACAGGATTTGTGTCCGTTATTTGGTATCCGCGAATATATCCCCCCTGCATATTGAGTTCAAAGTCGTATACGATGGGAAAATCTTCTTTGTTTGCATATAAATTCTCAATAATTTTCACTTTAGGATCATCTACAAGAAGCATAACATGCGATAATTCAAATAATGCATTTTCTCTAATTCTAACACGCGGAGGAATGCGTTCTATAATTGTTTTTTCAGTCGTGCGAATCATTGGTTTTGTTCCTACTTGATAATCATATTGTTCTAAATCAACGGTAACAATAAGTCCCAATCTCTGTTCTTTCTTAATCGTGGTTCTTTCAACTAATACTAAAGAGTGACCTATCGATTTAAAAATCTTCTTTTGAACATATTCATGCATTATCGAATTAATTTTTTCAATTGTTGAATCTTTCATATCTTCTAGATAAACCTCTGGCAAAATCAAATGATAAGTTGAAGGATCATCGCCAACATATTCGCGTAGTTCCTTCCAATAAGATGGTTGACTCGTAAATTGATCACACGCTACAACTGACCATTTATTAAAATTAATATCTGCTACTGGTAAAAAAATTTCAGGTACATGAATCGTTTGTTTCTTGCTATCAAGAGACATAAAAAATAACTCCTTTTCCTAAAAGATGAGCTAATTCGGCTGATAATTAGATTTTAATATACTTTTTATATTGAAGTACAACATCAAATCTACATCATCCTTTATAGTCACTATTTTTCAAATGAGATTCTAGTAAAACAAATATTTCATTACTTAAAAATCTACAAGTAATTATCCAAAAATATTGTATCATGAAAGCGCTTTTATAGCAACATGCGATTATTAATATTACACAAAATAATATATTTCAAAAAAGATAAGAAACTACAAAGAATAAATAGCAAGTTTATTGATTGCTTTCATTTCAATAACTAATAAGGCAATGCTCATTATTCCCGAAAGTATATCTGCACTTGCAAATGCATACCAAATGCCTTCTATACCCCAAAAGTGAGAAAATAGAAAGGCTAATGGAATAAAAAACATGACTTGTCTTGATAATGTGATAATTAAAGCTCTTAAAGGATAACCAAAAGCTTGGAATACAGCACTCACAATAACTTGAAATCCAACAAGTAAAAATCCAAATGCAATCACTCTGAATGCTTGGCTACCATAATCTATGAAAAATTGATTATCTGATTCACTAAAGATTCTAAAAATGCTTGTAGATAACACTTGAACAAAGAGAAATCCAAAGAAAAAATAGACAATAACAATCTTAGTTGCATAAATTATGACATCTTTCAGTCTTTGATAGTTCTTTGCTCCAAAGTTAAAGCCCACAATAGGTACCATACCTTGTACAATACCAAATCCAGGCATGAAGACAAACATCATGACTCGATTGATAACTCCGTATATTGAAATATAGATAGCAGGATCTCCAACAGCATACCTATTAATTAATCGATAAATAATGATTGCTAAAAAAGCTCCTGTAGCATTTCTTAAAAATGTAGGCATACCGACAGCAATGATTTCTTTAACCGTATCCCAATCTATATAGAAGATTTCCTTTAAATTAATCATCAAAGATGATTTAGGAGCAATAGAATACATGAAGATAAAAATGAATGAAAAACTTTGAGAAATAATTGTTGCAATAGCTGCACCTCTTACTCCAAGTCCAAATCCAAAATCAAAAATAAAGATCGGATCTAAAATGATATTTAGTGCTGTTCCGACAATCATCGATACCATTGCGAGATTTGCTCTGCCTTCTGCTCTTGTTAAATTATTAAGTACCATCGATAATGACATTGGAACTAAACCGATTAAAATAACAGACAAATAATCCTTGGCATAGCCAATATTAGATGCTGATGCACCAAAGAAAACTAAAAGTTCATCGATAAATAGATATCCAATTATTGCAAAAACTAACGCGAGTATGAAATCAATTCTTAATGCTGTATTTACTGAATGAGCCATTTTTACTTTATCGTTTCTTCCATAAGCTCTAGAAAATACTGAGGCACTACCAATACCTATCATTAAGCCAACAGCAGTTGCAATCATTTGAATGGGGAACGCTAAAGCAAGACCACCAATTGCAATTTCACCAGCGCCTTGAGCAACAAACAAAGTATCTACAAAATTATATAGTGCCATTACAGCCATACCAATGATAGCAGGAATAGATAATTTTATAAGTAATTTTTTAACATCATATTCACCGAGCATTTTTTCTCTATTCATTTTCATGCTGTCTTCCTCAATCCTAACAATTTTTATACTTCATTGATTTCTTTAAATTTCTTTTTCTGCAAGATATAAACCCAAATAAGCAGGAATGCACCAATTAAAAAAGTAATTCCACTGACATCAAATAATAAACTTGGTTTAATTTCATAAAATAGACCACCTAATAAAGGTCCAATAACCATTCCAATAGATACAAAAGATTGTCTTAAACCCATAACACTTCCATACTTACCATCTTTGGCTTGTAGGGAGATGTAGTTTTGCTCTAGAGGTTGATAAATGGTCTTAAAAACGACATAAATCATATAGATGGTATAAACAACCAATAAGAACTGATTCGCTCTAAAAACGTAAAATACGATAACAGCACTTAATACCTGTATTAATGCAATGATAGAAAGTAATTTCTTAAATCTAGCAAAAATAGGAACAAGAAAAATACTTGTGAAAAGTGACACAAAACCCGTAGCCATAACAAAGGTTCCCAATTGCTCTGGATTATATCCTAATTCATTAAAATAAACATCGAGATATTTACTTAAGTTGGTGCTACCAATAGTAATAAATGTAAGTGAAATCAAAAACAATAATAAGCTTGGTTCAATTTTAGATATATTTTTTAATCCTGCAATAAAAGATGGTTTTCTGAGTGATGAAGTCAATCGAACTTCTTCTTTTAATGTGGATGCAATAAACAATGCATAAAAAGTATTCGCTATCGCTTGAATTAAGAAAATTCTTCTTAGGTCACCTGTCCCAAAAAAACTTCTCATAATTTCATTTGTTGCCAAAAATCCACCGATGAAATATCCCAAAGCTGCACCTAAGGTCACAGCTGCACCTACATAAGCTAAATGTTTAGCTCGATCTTTCATATCAGAAATCTCGATGACATGACTAATTAAGAGTGTAGTTGAAGCAACGACACCAAATCCACTAATAAATCTTACAATGACCATCAAAACAGGATAATGACTATACCCAAATAAAAATTGTCCAATACTATATATTAAAAGTCCTATGACAATATATTTTTTCTTATGTCCATGATCAGATAACACACCCCAAATCGGTGCTCCAATCATTAAACCAAAGCTCATTGTAGCAAAAAAGACTCCAAACATAAAATTTGGAATTCCTAACCCTGAAACAAAAGCTGGGGTTACAGGGTGCCCAAGGTTATGGATAATCCCCTGTAAAAAAGAAAAGAAAACGATTAAATAGACAGTCTTTTTCATGTTATCTCCATGATGAAATACTTAGAAGAAATACTTAAGTATTTACGCTTATTCAATTATACCATCAAATGATAAGCTCTTACAACAATTATTAATTGATTTAAGTTATCTGTAAAATATATAAATTTAAAGCATAAAAATAAAAAAAAACAAAACTGATGATTACAGTTTTGTCTTATCTATTTTTACTGGGAAATCTCAAATATATTAAGGATGATTGCTTGTTTAGGTTTATCAGGATTAATTAATATATTAATATCTTTTATATCCCTTAATGCTCTTGTTTTAGCATTTCTTACGATTGTCCAACCGGATTTTATCACCTGTTTTTCGTAGCTATATTCGAAGGATACTTTTCCTCTTCCTCGGTAAAAATATATAGCAGTTATGGTTGCTTTAACCTCAACACCTACATGAATTAAATGATTAAGTACGAATAACCTGATAATCATAAAGACAAACAATGCAGCTGAAATGCCCCCAAAGATATAAGCTATTGTCAACTCAGGTTCAGTCGTTCCAAAAAGGCTGTAAAGAAATATTGCTAAAAGTACTAGGCCTGTAGTTAGTGCTCCAAATACGAAATAATCATTATAAACCATTTTTGATATTTTGATATTTTCTTTCATGTCATTCTTGTATACTCAATACTGTAATAATAGATTGAGTATAACTTCCTTTCTTTCTATTGTTATAATTAAATTAAGCACTGTGGATTTGTGTCATGTCATCTAAATGATGAAGAGAATTTGAAAGAGTAACCACATCAAAAAGTTCATCACTAAATGTTTGATGATTACCATCCATGACCATTAACTTAACATTTTTTTGATCTGTTAAATAGTTTTTCGCCATATCAATTGCTCGTTGAGATGTATCAATACCGATTATTTCTTCAAATGGGTATTCGAGTTGATTGAGCAAAAAAATGAAATTACCTACGCCTGTTCCAATATCTAAAACTCGTTTGGAACGATTCTCTATAAATGTTTCTTTTAAGTGTTTAATAGCAGTATCCTCCACACGAGTAAATTTTTAATATATATAGTAATGGTATCATAAAATAATACTTAAATAAAGATAGCATCAATTAAATTGATTTTTCGCATGATGAAATGAATTGTTATAATAATAAAAAATTTATGGTTCAATTAATTATCCACAGTGAAATATGATATAATTTATCGTGTTGGGGTGTTAAGATGGATAAGAAAAATATAGTGTATGCTTTGTTACCTTTTATCTTTATTTCAATCCTATTATTTATATCATATTTTGGTAATCAATGGTATGCAGAGACATTTGGAAATCCTGGTGTGGACTATAGTTATATACTATATAGTATAAATATCAAAGTTCCTTTTTTAGAATGGACAATTTACCCTTATGTTTTAGCTTATCCTTTTTGGATTGGTACTTTCTTTTATATTGCTTATCATTCTAAGAAAGCTTTTTTTACCTCATTTACAATCCTTTCTGTTCTATTTATCATTTGTGGAATCTGGTATTTCTTTTTTCAATCAGATGTTGAGTCGTGGAGATTGACGAGTGGATTATTTCTTAATAATAATTATTCGACGCCGAGAAGTGATTTAAATTTCTCTGAAAAACTTGTTTTATTGATCTACGATGCTGCCGGACCAAGAAATGCTCTGCCCTCACTGCACACAATCATTTCTTGGGTATGTCTCATCTCATTAAGAATGATTAAGGATACTCCTATCATTCCTAAAATAATTATATGGGTCATGTCATTATCCATTATTGTCGCAACTCAGACCTTGAAACAGCACTATATCATTGATTTAATTGTAGGTATAGCCTTAGCTGAGTCTTCTTATTGGGTCTTGAAAGATTCAAAACTTGTCAACTGGTTTGAAGCTTTCTTTTCAAGAATTAATCAACAGACTAAACTAAATTTGGAAGAATAAAACAAAAATAACACAACTTATGTTGTGTTATTTTTTTAGATAATATGTCCCTCTATAGGTACGATGTGAATGAACTTAAATACGGTTTGCCCTTGATTCTGAAATTGATGAGGTGTATTTCCAGGAATATATGCATAGGAACCACACGATAATTGATTTATCTTTCCATCAATCATCACTTCTCCATTTCCTTCTAAGATGTAATTACTATGTGGCCAAGGATGCAGGTGTTTTGGCGTAAATCCACCCGGTTCAACTTCAAATACTCTCATCACACATCCGTCTCAACCTTCTTTAGGAGAAACCAGTATCTTAATAGATGCTCCTTTTGTTAATGGGTTTGCAATATCTTTTAGTCCTCTATGATGTCAACAGTTGGTTGCATGACAGTATACTGGTCTTCTTGATAGTATTCAATAATATAATCACCAGCTAGTAAATCAAAGAATCCTTCCGAGTTAATTATATGCTGGTTACCTGTATTATCATAAACAACAGTTTCTACATCGTCTGCAAATTTAATGATTACACCTGGATCGATGTTATAAGTGCCTTCTTCTGAAACAGTAAATGAAAGATATCCATATTGTTGTGCGTCATCCAAAATAAAACCACTTGTTAATGTAGAAATATCTGTTGGATTATCTTCATCTGTAGATACGGTTTCAAAAGGAAAAAATTCATAAGTAATCAAATATTCAGTTAGTAAACTAGATTTTAATTGTACTTGTAATAATTCATCAGCATTAACTAAAATCGCACACAATCCTGACTTAAAAATACTACAACCTAAAGTATCTGAACTAAACCAATATTCAGCATTTTGATTGGTACCTACGACATTAAATTCAATATATCCATCAACATCTGAAGCTACAAATTCATAATATGCAACATCATCGCTGCTTTCCAAACGGTCAGTAAGTTCCCCTGAAATCAATATGATATTCTTAATATCGACGATATTCTGTAAACGTAATCTTTCTACATTGACATCATAGTAAGCTAGATCATAAGTGGTAGCAACATTAAAGTAAAGCGTTGTTTCATGATCAACATACAATATGTCGCTTGGTTCATATATATTATTCTCATCATCTGTTATCACTGCATTCGAATCATAGAAATGACGATTGCTTATTTTATAAATGCCTGGAATAACATGTACTGCAAAAATATTTTCTCCACTCGTAA
This sequence comes from uncultured Mariniplasma sp., assembly GCA_964625435.1. Classification (GTDB taxonomy): domain Bacteria; phylum Bacillota_I; class Bacilli_A; order Acholeplasmatales; family Acholeplasmataceae; genus Peloplasma. The sequence continues at coordinate 1,153 of CAZVDQ010000042.1, read as the reverse complement.
GAAGCAATTTTGCCTTTTGATTGCTTTCATATACATAGGTAACATCTTCTAGTTGTTTTGGCAATACAAGACGATAACTCAGGTAAGAGAGATCCATATTATGCAATGGGGTTTTGATATCAATTTTTGAAAAATATTTAACATTAGCTTTGAATTCTTTTCCTTCTATTTCAACATTATCGAATCCGAAGGATATTTCAAAACTTTCACTTTTTCTATCAAACAAAAACGATACAGTTGCTTTTTGATCTGATTCAAAAGTTTGAGACATTTCAGAAAATAGGAAAGAAAATTCATTCGAGTTTATTAAATCTGAAACCAAAATATCGATCGAAAATTTGTAATTTCCGATTCTTCGGACATTTTGATATGTGTATGTATCAAATGAACGATCAACTAACATTCCATAAGTTCTTAAAATTTCTACAAATTCTTGATCGCTATCCAATCGGACACCCTGAAATATATCATTATTGAAGGTATCTTTTGTACGCACATACAAGCCATAAAAGTCATCCATATTCTTTACTTCTTCAGTTACGTGGTAGTTGTTTAGTTGATTAGTTGTTGTGAAATAGAAATATTCCTCTTCATAATCAACAATACTGGTATCTATTTTTACTAATGATTCAATAAACTCTCCAGATGAATCGTAAAAATCAAATTGAGCTCGATTATAAATGACATGTTGCGTATTTTCATCATATTCATCTTCAAATGATTGTAATGAACGATTGAAAGAATTAGCTGCAATGCTATTACCATTACAACCAACTAAAAAAACGCTCAATGCAAAAATTAGTATTAATCTAAGTTTTCTCATATTCGATTTCTCCTAACTCTAACTCAAGGAAATCAGTAAGAATAGTTGATAGCAAACACGTTTCCTATGTTAGCCAAGTAAAAATACATAAATTCATAATAGACGGTATTAGTTATTCCCCCTACTATAATTATATCATAAAAATATACAACTTACTATTGTAAGTTATTGCTTGATTCATGCATCTTAACCGATTTAAAAGAGTTTTTGCTTGATAAATTTTATTATTACGAAATCACAGTTTAAATCATTACATGATGATATTCATCAAGAATAAAAATAAAAATCCACGCCTTCAAGACGTGGTTTTTCTCCTACGCCTACAAGGCT
>CAZVDQ010000041.1:0-14145 GCA_964625435.1 uncultured Mariniplasma sp. | reverse complement strand
AGTTATAGATTACTTGATGAAAAAGAATATCAACTTCACTTAAATCAGATGTGTTATTCTGATGAAATTCAAGAAATAATAAAGAAACATAGAAATATCTTAATTGAAAAGATAGAAAAAAAAGAAAATCCTTTTTGTCTTTCCGATATTAAGGTATATCACGACCAGTTTAAAAGTCTAAGTAAGAAGTGAGAGGTGTCTAATGAGGCTTTTTCATACAGCAGTTAAAATGAGTTTAGTTGGAATCATCGCAAGCCTAATCGCTAGGTTTGTTTCGCTTGACTATTGGATGACAGCTGGTGTTTTAGCTATTTTATCAATCCATTTAACAAGAAGAGATTCGATTGTTATTTCAGCAAAAAGACTCGTTGACTCAGTTTTTGGACTATTACTTGCTACGTTACTATTTATTGCATTTGGCTACGAGTTTTGGGTATATGCAATCTTTATTTTCATTTTTGCTTATACATCATGGATGTTAAAAATTGCTGAAGGTATTGTTCCGGCTTTAGTTTTAGTAACACATTTATTGATGTTTGGCGTATTCTCTATGCCTATGCTCTATAATGAATTATCACTCATCCTTATAGCATTAGGAATAGCTACGTTATTTAATATGTTTTATCCTGCTTCAAGTGAAAAAGAGTTAGAAATGCATGTTGATTCCATCGATCACCTCGTAGCTGATCACTTGTATATGTTAGCTTTACTTTTAAAGGATCCTGATTATAATGAAGAGTATTATAGACACTATAGCTTTTTAGATCATAAAATTCAAGAATTTATTGATATTGTTGAACTTGTTGATAAGGATTTACTTTTTCAAAATGATCATAGCTATCTTGCATATTTTCATATGCGCAAAGAACAGACCAATTATATTAGACATATGTATCAACAGGCACTTAAGATTAAGAAATTACATCCATTCGCATTAGAAATATCTAAATACGTTATTACAGTGAGTCAAGATATTGGGTTCTATAACAAAGCAGTTGCTCAATTGAGAGCTCTTGATGAATTACAAAAACAATACAAAAAATCAACACTACCTAAAACAAGAGAGGAATTCGAGATTAGAGCAACCTTATATCAGATTCTAAATGAAATTGAATCCTTACTGACAGTCAAGGTGCAATTTCATCATCAATATCCAGATTTCGGAGAAAAACATTTCAGATTTTGAGATGTTTTTTTATGTTCACTTGCCATTTAAGGTTTAAAAATGCTAAAATATCAATAAATACAAAAATATGGAGGTTTTTATGATTAACTTTGTTAAAAATTTCAAAAACTGGATACCTGAAAAAATTCAATATATTATTTGGATAGTATTATTGGCTTCAGCTATCTTTTTAAATGTTTTAGGATCAGCTGATATTTTGGGCTTTTTGCAAAACTTCCTACCTGTTGCATTAGGCGTTATAGCGATTTGGATTATTTATGCAAAAAAAGAGTATTTAGCTGCCTACTTGTTACTGTTTATTATGGGATATGCTGATCAATTAGGTACTTTTATTAAAGGGATATTTTCCTTTAATTTTAACTCATTAACATTCACATCATTACCCACATGGCAGGTTATTGTTGGTATGATTGGGACTATCTATTTACTTTTGATGATTATTTCTCATTATTTCAACTCTAAAGTTACATTGAAATATAAGAAATCACAAGTTTTATTTCCGTTATTATTAGCATTTATTTATGGATATTTTAGATTCGGATTTCTCAACTCGCTGATTTTTATTTTACCTCCAACTATTGCATTGTTAATTGGTTCACCATTAGCTGCAATTCTTTTATTAATGGGAAATTTTGTTTCTCAACCTTTTCAAATCATTAATAACTTTGTATCGGGAGCATTTAAATTTACATCAGTATTTTATTGGCTATATTCAATAGTAGCAATCTATATTATTTATCTAACGGTTGTTATCACCTTGCATTTGATTAGAACGAAAGAAGAAGTATAAGAAAAATAGCCTTGGGATTCCAAGGTTTTTTGATAAAAAAAACCGCACTATACGTGTGGTTGGTCTCTAGTGGAGCGGGCGAGGGGAATCGGACCCCCATCTCATGCTTGGCAAGCACGTGTAATAACCATTATACGACGCCCACTGCTTCGTGCTTTTTTATGATAGCAAATTTATCTAATCTTGTCAAGCAGTGCGACAGTATTTCATTAAAAAATCTATCATCATTTTACTTGTTAAAAAAATATACTTCATACAATTAAATCTATGAAGCAGATAGAAGTATTTATATAATTCATGCTATAATAATTTTGGAGTGATACTATGAAAAAAAGACGTTGGCTATATCCACCTATCATTATCTTTTTAATCGGCTTTTTTTATACCATGCTAATTTATAATGGAATTTGGTTTAAACTAACAGATGGATTGAAATCTTTATCGATCATTGGATATTTCTTGTGGTTGATTTTTGCATTTTATCTAACGTTAACACTTCATGAACTAGGACACTTCATTGCTTTTCATATTCAGCATATAAAATTAAGAGCAATTTATCTTACGATGTTTGTCTTTTATAAGGATTCGAAAAGATGGCACTTCACAGTAAAACCCAAATTATGGGTTTTATTTGGAGGGTTAGTTGTTCCTGATTTAGGTGACATCAAAGATGAAGAAGACTTTCAGCAGGTTAAAGATAAATTTAGTCGCTCATTAATTGCAGCACCGATTGTTACAATAAGTCTCTTAGGTATCAGCATCATTACATTTCTTATGGTCTTGATATTCGGATCAAATGCACATCTATTGGGTATCATTTCAATTAATACTTTATATATTACTTTTTTAAGCACACTCTATATTTATACGTTCAGACTCTCAAATCCCATGTTTTATGGTGACTTTGTAGCATATAAAAAAATGCAAAATGATGAAATCTTTCAATTGGCTCAAATAAGCCAATATAAGATGTTTTCACTTGATGAATCTGAGGAAACAAACCGGTTTTTATGGAGCAAATCAAAAGATATTATTAGTAAAAATCCAATCAGTACTCAACTGTTTTATGTCATGATTGTAACAAACTATCTCGATGGTATTCTTAAAATGAATTATGAACGAGACGTTGAGCTTGACAAGAAACTTCAAAATATCAACCTAGCAGCACTGTGCAAAACAGAACAAGGATTATCTCTAGCATATGATCTTTGTTATTATGAATACTTTAAAAAGAATCCTGAAGGTGCTTTTAAGAAATTTGAACTCATTCAAAAAAGAGTGGGTAAGAAATTAGATGAAAAAATGGTTGCTTATTTTAGAAATAAGAGTGCACATATCATATATTTAGAGGATCATAAGGAGTTCTTAGATAATCAAGAAAATCTGTATATTGGTAACGCTTGGATTTTTGAAGCTTTGATGAATCCGTATGAAATGCTTGAAGCATATCATAAAGAGTTGCCTTATGTGGAATATTCATGTCCTGTTGATCTTTCTGATAAAGAAGAACAAAAAAGCGACTTAAATTAAGTCGCTTTGTTTTCTCATGGTGCCCCCAACGAGAATCGAACTTGTATCTCAGCATTACCATTGCTACGTTTTGCCATTAAACTATGGGGGCAGCAAACCTATTATACAAAAATATATACCAAAAGACAATAAAAATATGGTATATTTGTGTGTTGAAGGAAGTATTTAAATGAGAATGATTTTAAGGTTAGTCAAACCTTATTGGCGGATGTTAACAATTTCATTAACGTTTAAATCAATTGGCGCATTAGCTGATTTGCTTTTGCCATGGATTATTGCATATATGATTGATACAACTATTCCCAATCTTCAACTAGAGCAAAATCCCAGTCTAATGCCATTATATTTACTTGGTGGATTAATGGTTTTAATTGCTTTTGTTGGATGGTTTTTAAATGTTGCTGCCAATAGAAAGGCAGAAATGATTGCTGCAATCACGATTAAGGGGCTTAGACATGACCTTTTTTCCAAAATAGAAAGATTATCATCAAGACAAGTTGATCAAATTACAAGACCATCGCTAATCAGTAGAATGACCACTGATACATATAATATGTATAGTGCGACAGCAAGCATGCAACGCTTAGGTGTGCGTGCTCCTGTATTACTCCTTGGTGGTATTTTGATGTCATTACTATTAGATCCAGTCCTAACTTTAATTATGGTTGGGATGCTCCCACTCATTATAATAATCGTCTTTTTCTACTCTAAAAAAGGAATTCCCCTATACTCAAAAACTCAAGGATATGTCGATCAGCTTGTCAGAAAACTTAGAGAATATATTTCTGGAGCACGAGTCGTTCGCGCATTATCCATGAGTGATTATGAATTTGAAAAGTTTAATGAAGCAAATAAAAATACTGTAGATGCAGAGCAAAAAGCAACCATAACGATGTCAAGGATTAATCCATTGATGCAGTCTGTGATGAATATTGGTTTAGTTTTAGTCTTAGTTGCTGGAGCATACAGAATTGATCAAGGCGTCACTGAAAAAGGTCAAATCATTGCTTTTGTGACTTATTTTACGATCATTTTAGGAGCGATGATGAGCATCACCAGAATCTTTGTCCTATCTTCTCGTGCGACAGCCTCAGCAAATCGAATTGATGAAGTTTTAAATATGCCAGAAGATATGAAAAACGGCTATGATACGATCAAGATTGATCCTAAAAAACCTATTATTGAATTTAAAAATGTTTCTTTTTCATACAATCAAAAAGAAAGCAATCTTAAAAATATTAGTTTTAAACTATTTCAAGGTCAAACCCTTGGTATTATTGGTGCGACTGGTTCCGGAAAAACAACAATTATCAACCTTTTAATGAGATTTTATGATCCCGATTCAGGATCAATTGAATTCTACGGTAAAAATATACGTGATATCCAACAAGATGACTTAAGAAAAAGAATTGGTGTTGTTTTTCAAAATGATTTAATCTTTGCAGATACAATCTTCGGAAATATTCAATTTAATCGTGATGTCATCACGAATGAAGACATTGAAACTGCTACACGTGTCGCTCAAGCGGAATTTATCTATGATAAAGAAAATGAAATGGAACATCAGATGGCCCAAAAAGGTATGAATTTATCTGGAGGTCAGAAACAAAGAGTTTTAATTGCAAGAGCAGTTGCTGGTAAACCGGCGATTATGGTTTTAGATGATGCATCAAGCGCCCTAGATTATCAAACAGATATGAAGATGCGTGTTTCACTTAAAGATGAATTGAAAGAAACAACAATGATTATCATTGCTCAACGGATTAGCAGCCTCAGGGATTCTCATTTGATCTTACTCATAGAAGAAGGTCAAATCTTAGCATCAGGAACACATCAACAACTGATGGATACCTGTGAAATGTATCAAGAAATAGCTTACTATCAGTTAGGTGGTGGGCAATCATGATGTATGCGGGCAAGAAGGGCAGAGGCCGTAATGATGGTTCTCAAAAAGCAACCAATAAATCCTACGTTCTAAAAAGATTATGGGAATATTTATATTTCTACAAGAGAAAACTCATATTAGCGCTTGTTTTGACAGTAGTAGCCAATGTCTTATCACTTGTAGGACCTTATTTAACTGGACGTACGATATCAGCGATGGAAAACGGAGTTAAATATGACCAAGTCTTCTTTTTCGCAGGTTTGATGATTGGATTTTATCTCATTAGTGCACTTCTTAATTACATATTAAGAGTTTCAATGATTAAAATTTCTCAAAGTGTTGTCTATAAGATGAGAAAAGATGTCTTTGAAAAGTTAAACCGCGTTTCAGTTTCTTACTTCGATCAAAATCAAACTGGAGATATCATTAGTCGAATGAGCTATGATATCGATACGATAAATACATCTTTAGCAATGGATGCTATCAATATCTTTACATCCTCAATTACTGTCGTCATTTCATTTGTGATGATGCTTATTATGTCACCACTCCTTGTATTAGTCTTCGTTTTTACTATTCCAATTTCTATAACTATAACTAGAGTTTTATCAAAATTAGTGAAAAAGAAATATCGGATCCGCAATCAGAAACTTGGTGAAATGAACGGTTTTGCTGAAGAAATGATTACTGGTCAACGCACGATTCAATCATATGTTCAAGAAGAAGCAGTTTTAAAACGGTATGATGAAATTAATGAGGCCGCTTCAACTGCATCCTATGAATCAGGTTATTACTCAACTTCAGTAGGACCATCAGTCAATTTCGTCTCAAATTTATCAGTTGCTTTAGTTGGTGTCTTTGGTGGTATACTCTATTTCCTTGGTAATATTAGTTTAGGTAATCTAACAAGTTTTACACTTTATTCCAGAAGATTTTCTGGTCCTATTAATCAGATGTCAAATATTATGGCAGAAATTCAAAGTGCTTTAGCAGCAGCTGAACGTGTCTTTCTTGTTTTAGATCAAGAAGATGAACCTAAGGATATTGAAGGTGCCTTTGATTATGAAGATGTCAAAGGAAAAGTTGAATTTAAAGATGTTTCATTTGGATATTTAAAGGATCAAATCGTATTAGATCATGTTTCATTAACTGCTCCAAGTGGCAAAGTAGTTGCAATCGTTGGACCCACCGGTGGAGGTAAAACGACAATCGTTAATCTATTAATGCGATTCTATGATGTTAATTCAGGAAATATCTATCTTGATAGGTATGATATTCAGGCGCTCACGCGAAAAAGCTTGCGCAAAGCATTTTCAATGGTCTTGCAAGATACTTGGATTTTTCATGGAACAGTCTTTGAAAACATTGCATATGGTAATGGAGATGTCAGTCACCTTGAAGTTGAAGAAACAGCCAAAAAGGCACATATTCATTCATTCATTGCACATCTACCTCATGGATATGATACGATTTTAACCGACGAAGGATTGAATATTTCAAAGGGACAAAAACAATTACTAGTAATTGCAAGAGCAATGCTATCGAAAACAAGAATGTTGATATTAGATGAAGCAACATCAAATGTGGATACACATACAGAGGTTCAAATTCAAAAAGCAATGATTGCATTAATGGAAAATAAGACAACATTTGTCATTGCACATCGCCTCTCAACCATCCAAAATGCTCATTTAATTCTTGTTGTTAATGAAGGGAATATAGTAGAACAAGGTACACATAATGAATTATTGGAGCAAAAAGGGTTCTATTATGGCCTTTATCAAAGCCAATTCACATAAACCGCACTTAATTGAGTTATGTCCTTGTAATATAGTATTGTATTGTGTATAATGGTTTTAGGCATTAAGTTGCTAAGTTATAAATAAAGGAGTATCACAATGACCGGAGTAGTAAAATGGTTCGACGCTGATAAGGGATATGGATTTATTTCTTCAGCAGACGGCAAAGACATTTTTGTACATTTCAGCGCAATTCAAACTGAAGGCTACAAAACATTAGCAGAAGGCGACCAAGTAGAATTTGAAGTTAAAAACGGCGACCGCGGACAACAAGCGGCTAACGTAACTAAAATCTAAATTTTCAAAAGGTATGGGGACTCGAAAGAGTCCCCCTTCTATTTTTTTTGGCATATGAATTTTTATTTGCGAAGTATCCTTTTGGATGCTTTTTTTGTTAGAAAAATAAAGAAATACCTGTTTGAATTATTTCTGTGGATTAAGGTGCAATCACAAAAATTATAACGCCATAAAAGCTATTTGATTCTCCTTCAGAGCCAAGAACTAAAGCATTCTTAAAAAGATATATAGAAGACTGATGCTTTATCCAAATGTTTTTCTTTTAACGCTTGTCTATGATAGCGATTTTATGATATAATAAAGCAAAAGATGGGAGCGTTGATATTATGGAGAAAGATCTTTTAGAGGTAGAGCGCCAGCACTTAAGTAACGTAGTTAAAGAATGCGACCCAAAACAAATTGAAGAGGTCGAAAAAAAATTCGCTTTACTCTATACTTATGATGCTGTGGGCATGGAAGGACATAACAGAATTCCTTATGAAGATGTTAAACGTCTTAGCCAAGCGAAAGCTTTACTTGAATACAGTGAAAGAGAACAAAAAGAAATACTGAATCATTTAGAAGCTTTTGAATTTGTAAAAAAAGAAGCAAATGAAAAAAAATCATTTAATGAAGAGAAATTAAAAGATATTCATGAGATTTTAGTTGAAGGTATTTTCCAAGGTGGAGTTTACAGAAATGTGAACATTAACATCTTTGGCGCATCACATCAACCACCCGATCATGTTAAGGTCTATGATCGCATGAGTAGATTTTTTAGAGAAATAGATAGTTTTAAAGGTAATGTTTTAGAAACTGCAACATATGCACATGCAAGTATCGCTAAAGTTCATCCATTTGTTGATGCAAATGGACGCTTAGCAAAACTTGTTCTAAATTATTTTTTGATGAAAAGTGACTATTTACCCATCTCTGTTCCACTTGAATCAAAAGAAATCTATTTCAATCGTCTAGAGTCTTTTAAATCGGACAAAGATTTAAAGCCTTTGACTGAATTCTTCAAGGCGATTTTAATCAAACAATATGAAGATGTTTTAAAGGAATTAGATATCTAAGTGCTTCGGCACTTTTTTTGTTCATATCTTAATAAAAGGGCCTAATATATGGTATAATTAGTAATGGTGGTTATATGTCAATTATGGTTGGAGATGTCAATAAATTCGAAGTAAATAGGAAAACAGATATAGGATATATGCTTGACTCTGATGAAGGGGAGATTTTTTTGCATAATAACGAAAGTCTTCATCAGGAATTAGCTCCAGGTATGACTGTAGATGCCTTTCTTTACTTTGATCAAAAAGGACGTTTAGCAGCAACCTTAAAAACACCTCTTATTACCGTAGGACGACCGGGATTCTTAAAGGTTACAGCAGTTCATGAGTATCTAGGTGTGTTCTTGGACATGGGAATTGCCAAGGAACTATTGTTATCAGCAGATGATTTACCACTTAATAAAGAGTTATGGCCACAAATTGGTGATACACTCTATGTTGGGATTAAAGTTAAAGGCAAGTTAGTGGCCAAATTAGTTTCAAAAGAAGATTCAAAACTTAAACCAGAAGCCCCGATTGAGTTAAAAGAAACCATAGCAGCTTATGTGCAAAAACTTGGGCGTGAAGGCGTGAATCTCATCACATCAGATGGACACTGGATTTTTGTTCACAATTCACTTTATAAAGAAGCATTGAGATATGGACAAGAAGTGAATGTCAAGGTAACCTACCAATCGGAAAAAGGTTATACAGGATCATTAACTCCGCAAAAAGAAATTGCAATCTTTGACGACGCCAACATCATATTATCCTATATGATTCGTGAAGGTGACATGCAACTAACAGCAGATAGTACACCGGAAGAAATATATGAGATATTCAAGATGAGCAAGAAAGCGTTTAAACGAGCTTTAGGCCATCTCTATAAGGAGAGAAAAATTAACTTTGTTGATGGTAAAACAATATTGATTTAAAACAAATAATGAGTATAAAAACAGAAAAGAACTTATATCAAAAGTATGATGATTTATTCGATGAACAAGATAAACAATATGATCAAAATAATCATGATCGTTACAAAAAGAAAAAAGATCGTCCAAGAATTGAAAGAGTTGAAAGAGTCGAAAGAGTTGAAAGAGTCGAAAGAGTTGAAAGTAATGAGCAAAGAACCGAGCAGAGAAGAAAACAAAAATCTTCCTTTGCTGGTGGACTGGTTTCATTAGTTATTTTCGGAGGACTTATCAATTTTTTGTTTGTAGATAATACAACTTACAAAGCTTGGATTTCTCCAACTATTATATTTGTCATCGTTATATTTGTCATTTCAAAGGCATTAAAAAATAAATAAAGGTGAATGTGATGAATAATAATAATAATAATAAAAAGATGGTTGATGCAGTAACAGCACGCGATGCTGATTTTGCTCAATGGTATACAGATTTATGTTTAAAAGCAGAATTGATGGACTATAGTGATGTCAAAGGTTTTATTATCTATCGTCCTTATGGTTATGCAATATGGGAAGGTATACAACAAGATTTAGATAAAAGACTTAAAGCAACTGGACATCAAAATGTCTATATGCCACTGGTCATACCGGAATCCCTTTTTCAAAAAGAAAAAGATCACGTTGAGGGATTTGCTCCTGAAACTGCAATTATAACGACTACTGGTGTTGAAGACTTGGCTGAACGTTTAATCATTCGTCCAACTTCTGAGACGCTTTTTTGCACACACTATCAAAAGATAGTTAACTCATATCGTGATTTACCTAAACTTTATAATCAGTGGTGTAATGTTGTTCGTTGGGAAAAAACAACGAGACCTTTCTTAAGAGGTAAAGAGTTTTTGTGGCAAGAAGGTCATACTGCACATTCAACTGAAGTTGAAGCGAGAAAAGAAACGCTAGATATCTTGGATATCTATAAGGAAATGGGTAAAGAACTACTTGCAATTCCTTTTATCACAGGTAAAAAAACAGAAAAAGAAAAATTTGCTGGAGCAATAGATACCTATAGTATTGAAGCATTGATGCATGATGGTCAAGCGCTACAATCTGGTACGACACATTATTTTGGTCAAGAATTTGCAAAAGCATTTGATATTAAATTTCAAGATGAAAATAATCTACAGCAATATGCTTATCAGACATCATGGGGTGTATCAACAAGATTGATTGGTGCTGTGATTATGGTTCACGGTGATGATGAAGGCTTGGTATTGCCGCCTTATGTCGCACCTATTCAAGTTGTTATCATCCCTATTCAATCACATAAAGAAGAGGTTAAAAAAGCTACAGATAGCCTATTTAACTCATTTAAAGCAGCTGGTTTTAGAGTTTCAGTTGATGATTCAAACAAATCGGCTGGTTGGAAATTTAGTGAATATGAAATGAAGGGTGTACCAGTCAGAATTGAAGTTGGACCTAGAGATCTCGCAAATGGAATGATTACCATGGTGACGAGATATAATCGTGAAAAACATCTGATTTCAGTTAACGAAGTTGTTGCACAAATGCCACAAGTTCTAAGAGATATGCATGATGTATTATATGAAAAAGCATTAGATTTTGTTCAAAAAAATACTTATCAAGCAAAAACATATGATGAATTTAAAGCCTACATCAAAAAGGGTGGATATGTTGCGATGAGCATTTCTGGTGAAGAGGCTGAAATTCAAATTAAAAAGGATACAACAGCAACTGCACGAGTACTTCCATTTGATCAAACATTGATTACAGAATTATGTCCAGTTACACATAATGTGGCAACTCAGACGGTTTGGTTTGCAAGAGCTTATTAAAAGCGATAAAATAGTAGTAGAAATGAAGGTGATCCTATGCATCATAACATCATCAAAGATACAATTAACCTTGATAAGAAAGCTAGGGAAAAAGTGAGTGAACTCACTAAGGAAAAAGAACATTTAGATGAAGTAATTAAAAAAGAAACTGAGAAGCTTCATCAGTCTTTTCTTGCTGAAATTGAACAAAAACTTAAAGAAACAGAAGAAAGTTTAGAGCAAGAGATGGCAGAAAAAAAGAAAAGTGAACTTATCACGTATAAAAATATTTTAAAGAATATTCAAAAGCAGTATGAAGATAATAAGGATTTATGGATTGAACAAATCTTTAATGCTTGTATCAAATAAGAACTGCACGAATCAAGATTTATGTTTCAATGATCTCAAATGATGAAACGTAGACCTCAATAACGAAAATTTGTATTACATAGTGATGGAGGTAGTATGAGTTTAATAAAAATGAAACTAATAGATTTGGTTTCTAAAATGAATCAAATTGATGATGTCTTAATGACATTTGTTGATTTGACTGGTATACATCCTGTTTTGGCATCAGAAATTGTTGCAAGAGTTAAAGGATTGTCTTCTTTAGTCTCAGAAAACCCATGCCTTTCAATTCTAAACGAATTAGATGATTTATCAAGTGAATATCATTTAGAATTAAAAGATGTTGAACAGAAGGACAAAACATATAATTTTAATGAAATGTATGATTATGTATCTGCACTTAGAGAAAAACTGGAATCTTTATCAACACAAATTAAACAGTTACAAGAAAACATTCAAAAATATAATGATGCATTAATCCAAATTAAAAATATCCATAGTTTAAATATAGCATTGGATGATTTGTTTGCATGCAATTTTGTCTTCTTTCGTTTTGGAAGAATTCCAACAGATAGTCTCGATAAGGTGAAATTGTTTTTAAATAAACCGTTCATTTTTAAAACTTTTAGTAAGGACCATCATAAGACTTGGTGCATGTATTATACGACAAATGAATATAAAAAAGAAGTTGACAATATTTTTTCTTCATTGTTATTTGAACGTGTTATGATTCCTGATTTTGTTCATGGTACGCCAAGTGATGCAATCGAAGCTTTAGAATCTGAAAATGGAATCATTCAAAAGATGATTGATGCATACCAAAGTGAAATGGATAAACTTATTGCAGATAATTTAGAAAAACTAACGATTTTAAAAGGTGAACTGATTTTCCTTGAACGTGTTTTTGAGTCTAGAAAATATGTTGTAGGTATGGGAAATAAATTTAGTATTATCTCATTCATAAAAGAAACAGAAGTAGATGCATTCAAAAAAGCATTTGAAGATTTCAAGAATACTGAAGTTGACGTCAAAGATGCCTATAGCGATGGTCGAATTCAACCACCAAAACGTGTTAAAGATAGCTGGTTCAAATTTTAATTTATTTAACCTAACATTCTGATAAAGGAGAATCTATATGAGTTCTTGGGCAAACAATACCATCATCACGAAAGCCAAGTCAATCTTTGGGAATTTTATTAAACCAGAAGAGTATGAACGAATTTCTAAATTCAAATCATTACCTGAACTTGTAGGATATCTCAAAAAACATGGGAATTATCAAGGTATTCTTAAGGATGTTAAGGAAAATACGATTCATCGTGGGAATCTCGAAGCCCTAATTAAAAAGAATTCATTCGATCAGATTATACGCTTAATTAAACAGGTTTATACCAAGGATTTGGAATTTTATGAACTCAATATTGTCCATCAAGAAAGTGAAGTCATTTTGACTTCCCTAAGAACAATGATTGCTGATGAGTTTGATGAAAATCAGGGCTCCGTACCATTCTTCTTTGATGTTCATACTTCGATTGATATGTCTTTAGTCTTTAAAGCGAAGAACCTAAATGAACTATTAAAAGCGTTAGCTAAAACACCATATTATGAGATTTTAAAGCCTTATGACACGAAAAACAATCAACAAATCCGTTACCTTGAAATTGAACATGCATTAGAAGATTATTATTTTGCTGAAGCCTTTAGAAGAATTGAAAAGTATTATTCTGGCACTTTGAAGAAAGATTTAGATAGTATATTTCAAACTCGAATTGAACTTGGTAATATTATTAAAATTTACCGTTTGAAAAAATTTTATCAAGCAGATCCAATAACTATAAACAGTGTTTTAATAAAAAGACGTAGTAGAATTAGTGCAAATAAACTTGACGAAATGACTCGTTTGAAGGAACCAGACGATATTCTAAAATACCTTTCAACTTCAGAGTTCTCAAGATTCACAAGTGATAAAGATTATGTTTATGTTGAATATTACGCTGGAAGAATTCAATATAATCTTGCTAAAAAATTTATTTATTATTCAACAGATGTACCTAAAGTGTTCTTAGCTTTTGTTACATTAAGTGAATTTGAAATAGAAAATTTAACGAATATTATTGAAGGTATTCGTTATCACGTAAATAACCAAGAAATAAGACAAATGCTAATTTACTAGCATTAAGGAGACTAACTATGAGTATTGCAAAGGTTAAATTGATTGACCTAACAAGTAATCTGAATAATTTAGATCGCATTCTCATGAGTTTCATCGACATCAAGGGATTTCATCCAGTTCTAGCAAGTGAAATTGTTGAAAAAGTACATGGATTAACATCATTTGTAACCGAAAATCCATGTGAACCGTTACTTTCAGAACTCGATGATATTGAGCGTAAATTTGATATTAGTCTTCCAAGCATTGAACAACGTGATGAAAATTACACCTTTAGTGATATGCAAGAATATATGCATCAGTTTAAGGAAAGACTAGAAGAAGAATCAGACCGCATCAAGGAATTGGATAGGCATATTCAAAAATA
>CAZVDQ010000040.1:0-14201 GCA_964625435.1 uncultured Mariniplasma sp. | reverse complement strand
CATTTGTTTTGCCAGATGGAGCCATCATTAGACGTGTGATTGATCAAGTCAATCTCGGTTATGAATTTCAATCAGAATCACTGACAGCAGATTTCACTCCACTTGAAGAAACATTTAATTTTATTCAATATCGTGTTTATGCTCATGATTTTGATGAATATCAAACACATTATACGGATTATTATGTTGCTATTCAGGATGTTACAAATAATGTTAAATTTGATCTTACGGTCATCAATGATACAGACACTACATTTGATAAGCTTTATGTTAAGGTTAATGTTTGTCAAATGGGTGATGATTACACCGAAGAGTGTGGATATGAAGATTTACTAATCACAATGTCAGTTTTCGCTTATTATCAAGCTGATACTGATACGTATTCAAACAATAAATTCCAAACAACCATGTATGGAACATATTTAATTTATGTCGATCTACCTTTAGGTTATGACTTCACGGTTTCAGTTCAACAGGTTACTATTGATGGTAGTGCATTCTTCTTAGAAGATTCAATACTACCTCGTAGATATTACGTCACAGTTACAATTATAGATGCACCGGTTGTTATTGACTGGGGTCATCAAGAAGTATATGATTATGAAGCCCCAGTAGAGCCAATGAGCACATCAATTACATATGTTGCTGGAGAAATGTTTACATACGGTGGAACGACTTGGATGGTTCAAGAGGGTTATACATATTTATATAATGTTGCTACACCTCCTGGTACTGTTGGCATCAATTTAGGATTAAGAGACATGAGTGTAACCTATAGCACTGTATCAACCTATATGACTGGTGATGAAGTTTTACTTGGTGGCATTTATTATGAAGCACTCGCTGATGATCTATATGATTTAGAACCTAACTTAACTTCAGTTACAAATGGAGATTGGTTCGAAATATCTGATTTCTGGTTAGGATATAATATGTATCAAACAGGCGACATTGTTGATTATAGTGGCACTTTATATATTGCAAATTTTGCAAATCAAAGCATGAACCCGTTTGATTACTCAGATCCAGGTGAAGCTTGGACAATCTACATTCCATAAAAAAAAGGCCATTTGGCCTTTTCTTTTTAAACTAAAATCAGAATACCTGCAATAAGTCCTGCTAACCCGAAAACAATGATTAAAATGTTATATCCCGTTTTACCCATCATCTTGATGAAGACTTTTGATTTTGCGTTGTTATAAAGAAGTGGGAATTGAAATAGAAAAGCAGCAAGAACAAATATACCATAAGCGAGCAAAATAATACCTAAGATTTGCATAATTTTTCCTCCTATATATTAACTCTTTTTGTATAGAGTTTAAAGAACAATAAACCAATTAAACCGTTAACAATCAAACCGAGAATAAAATATATAAACGTAGAATCAATGAAAAATGCATTGGGTAATAATTGCATTGTAACTATACGTGTTGACCAAAATCCAGGTAAGAAACCTAATAATAATTCTGTCCAATTAAAGATGAATAATGCTGCAATAGGCGCCATAAGAATAATACCAGATAGCTTCATGTATACAAAACCTTCAACTTTATTTGTTGCAAATGAATTAATAAGAAGTGCCAAAATTGGACCTTGCATTGGTGCAAGAATACTGATATATACTAAATCCAATAAATTTGCTGAGCTAATCAAACCTGATGTAATTATAATCAATATTGTCGTGATAAAACCGAAAATATAACATAATGCAATTTTAATTAAAATATAATCTCTAACATGAATAGGTGTGATTTTCAAGGAAAATAAAACGAGATCATCCTGATCATCTAAAAGTGTAAATCCAGTGATGGCACCAAAATAGAAACTGCTCATCATGATAAAGACTACGATAAATATATCTGCAACCATATCACTGCTTTGATCCCTTAGGTAAGGAATTAAAAAGAGTGAAACAGTTGCCATGATAAGGGAAAATGCAGCAAGAAATAGATACATTTTATCGCGAGCGATGTTTTTTAATTCATGAACTAATACACGTTTAAACATTTCCTACACCCCACTTTGCTTAACTGCATATTCTTTGAACTTTGGAAGAATATATAGAAAATAACCTAAAATACCAATTGTGATTAAAAAGGCAAGGCTCAAGTAAAATTTAAGTGTTATCTCTGCACCAAATCCAACTTCTATTAACTTAATTGATGCCTGGGTAGGGAAAGTTAGTAAAATGTATTCCCATATTTCGCCTTTGAATATAACATCAAAAAAGTTCAGGATACTTGGTAGTGAGAAAAAAAGAACATAACTAACTACTCCCATAAGCATCGACGTAAAGTCTTTTGAATGAAATGAGAAGATAAAACCTAAAAGACTATGGAAAAATATGGAGACAACTAAAGCTAGAATTGCTAATAACCAGTTAACTTCTATATCTCTTATGAAATAGAAAACAAGAATAATTAGGAATGATGAAAATAATAAATGTATTGTGTTTGCTATCGCTTTAGATAAGATTAGATCGCTGTTAGATACTGGTGTGACAAGCATCGTAGAAAATGTTGATTCCGTCTTTTCAAAAAACATAATAGCACCAATAAAGATCATAGCCATCATGGTTGCATCAATTACGATGACAAAAGGAAGTAGTTGTGAAAGTAAACCTAAATCATTGATGAAATATAAGAGTAGCCCCCACATAAGAGCGACAACAAAACTAATCATTGTTACATTATATTTATTTAAACGATTGAGTTCTCCGCCTATTAATGTTAGAAGATGGTTACGCTTCATGATTAAGTCCTACACCGGTAACATGGATAAAAATTTCTTCTAAAGTGGTTTCACCACTATGTAGTGTTTCGACATCCTTGGTTTTAAGAAGTTCAAGGAATTTTTCATTAAGTCCAATCTTATCCATTGGAAATTCTTCAGTAACCGTCTTTCCTTTTTCCTTATATTCCAGTTTCATAGTTCTTTTACCATATTTAAGCTTGAGATTTCTAGGACTATCAACTTCGATGATTTGACCATCAACAACAAAAGCAACTCTGTCACATAGTTGATCAACATCACTCATGATATGGCTCGTAAGAAAGACTGTGCCACCATCTTTTTTAAATTCACGAATCATATCCTTGAGAATCATTGCATTTGTTGGATCTAGGCCATTGGTTGGTTCATCTAGAAATAGCATTTCAGGATCATTAAGCATTGCACGCACAAAATTAAGGCGAATTTTCATTCCTTTGGAATATTCTCCGACCATTTTATCTCGGTCTTCCCATAGACCGACACGTTTCATGAGTTCTTCAACATTGGCATTCTTCTCATAAAGTTTCAAGAAGAAGTTAATGTTTTCCATTGCAGTCATCTTAGAAAAGTGAATAGGCATTTCAAAACTTACTCCTATTTTTTCAAAGAAACTCTCATCGAGCTCTGCAATGTTAGTTCCATCATACATAATTGCACCAGTATAGCGGTCTAATAATTTGATGAGTAATTTTTGTGTGGTAGATTTTCCTGCACCACTTGGTCCTAACAAACCAAAAATTTCCCCTTTAGCAATTTCAAAGGAGAGACCTTTGATGGTTTCTTCTTTGTTTTTTGGATACGTAAATCTTAGATCTTTAACAGCAAACATATTATTCTATTCCTTTCTGAAAGATTTCTATAAACTGGCGTATCTTTATTTCTATTAAATTGAGGTCAATATCTTCTTTTAAATATTCCTCAAATGTAATCTTATTTAATAATTCTAGCATGACTCCAGCAAGAAGTTCAGCATCAATATTTTCTCTAATTCTACCTGATTTCTGGTCTTTTTTAATAAACTCAGCAAATAAATGGATAGCTTGTGTCATTGCATTAGATGTCAGATTTGCCTGAATAAAGTGTTCGGAGAGCATTGCCTTTTTTCCTGCAAGAACAAGATCAAAATTACTCATAGCAAATTCAAAGCCTTTCATATACAGTTGATAAAAACGCTCTATAAAGGGAATATCGTAGTCTATTTGAAACAAATTTCCATAAAATGCAATTTTCTTTTTACCGATATATTGATAGAAATAATTATATAAATCTTCTTTGTCATGAAAATATTGATAAAAACTTCCTCTTGGTATTTTAGAAGCTCTGATGATATTCGCGATATTGAGATTCTCAAAAGTATGAATACCCATTTCATGAATGGATGCATTCATAATTCTATCTTGCTTTTCTTTTGGAAGATTTAAAAAAGTTTGACTTGGCATATATTTCTCCACATGACACTGTTGTCACATATACATTTTACACTTAATATATAGATAAGTCAATATAAAAAGAAGAGAGCATATCGCTCTCTAATGTAGGTGTTTATTTTTTTATTTTATAATACTTTATTCATCGTGATGATGCCCTTCGTGACGACCTTCATGATGACCTTGACAATCTTCATGCTTTTTTCTACGTGTAACTAATACTTTGTATAATTGTTCTTCAATTTTAAAGATTTCTACATTTTGGATATCTTTCAATTGATTGACATAAGTAACCATTTCGCTTTTATCTGTGAAGAGTTTTACTTCATTTTCTACATGCATGTGTGCATGTTTTCTAATCACTCTTTCAGGTCCAAATGGAGCTCTATTGTGCATTTTTCTAAATGGTTCGCGAAATTCTTCTTCGAATTCTTCTTTGATACCGTCTGTTTCAATAATTATTTTTCTTGGCATTTGCCCGCTCTCTCTCACACCTACATCTTCATCATAGGCTCATTTTATGAGTGTGTCAAGCCTTTTTTATTTTTTTGATTCTACATTTACCATGTTGTATTTCTTTAATAATCCAATAGATACCGATGAGAATTAATATCAAAGATATTATTTTGTATGGGTATCCTGCAAAAGGTAAGGCGATGACTGAAAAAGCAATTCCTAAACTTGCAAAAAATGCAATAACACAAGATGTACAGCCATAAGTCAAAATACCAAATAAAACAGAAAATGCTCCAAATGTTGATCCTTTTCCTTCTCTACCTATGAGCTCAACCATAGATGTACTTAAATTCATTAAAATTGCGCTTAAGAAAGATATTAATATATTAGTAATAATGTTTAAGATGACAAGAAATAGTCCAAATTCCTCGAGCATTGCTGGATATGACATATTTAAACCATCAACAATAGTATAGATGATCATAAATAGTATGAAAAATATGGCACCTAGAATGATATATTTTTTTGTAAATTGTAATTTATAAGCTGCTTGTAACATTGATCTCTCCTATAGGTAAGAATATAATGCTATTTAAAGTATATCATAGCGTGTACATTGTTCAAATCGAGATACATCCTAAGTTTATCAACCTTTTTTATTGGTATACTTTAATTGAATCAATAACGAGTTCAAATGGGAATGTTTGGTCATCAATTTCTCCTCCATACCAACCACCAACAGCTAAATTAATGATTAAAAAGTAAGATTGATCAAATGGCCATTCTTTTTCTGTATCAGATGCTTGTTTCTCAATTTCCATATATGATTGTCCATCAACTGAAAAAATTAGAGTTGTTTCTGTCCATTCAAGTTCATAATTGTGAAATTCATTTGAAGCAGTAGGTAACAAAATGCGTTCTCCCTTGTGAGTTTTAATCTTATGATTATAAGTATCAGTATGGATAGCACTTGAAACACTACCAGGCTTATTTCCTGCAAATTCAACAAGATCAATCTCTCCACATAAAGGCCATCTCACATGATGTTCCTTAATGGAAGTTCCTAAAAACCAAATCGCTGGCCAACTACCTTTACCATGTGGCATTTTTGCTCTTACAACAAATTTTCCATATTGAAAATGTTTTTTATTATGTGTATTTATTCTTGCAGATTTATATTTACAAGGTGTATCTTCACTCAAAGTAGCTATAATATGTAATTGATTATCTCTAATGAATAGATTTTCTTTTGCATCTGTATAGCATTGTTGTTCATTATTGGACCATTTCTCACCAATTGCATAATTCCATAGTGCTAGATTCAGTTGATTTGATTGATCAAAATTTTCTTCAAACACAAGATTATATTTTTTCATATTTTATCCTTATCTGCCTTATATTAAACATCTTAGTTATCATATCATAAATTGAGGAAAAATAAAACATTTCTGTTTCATTGTTACACAAAATTAAGCGATTTTTATGAGGCTCTAGCATTTCAAATCATGAGAATATATGCTACAATATTAGAGAGGTACTTAATATGAGTGTAACCAGAAGAGAAATACGCGTTGAATTGATGAATACGCTATATCAACATGATTTATATTTAAGCGATAAGCTTCTATTTATTCCATCTTTTGATATCGAAGAGGCAAGCGAAACTTATCATGATATTGTAGATCATTTAACAGAAATAGATCAAATAATTGAGTCTCATCTTTACGAGTATAGTTTATATAGACTTGCTTTCCTAGATCGAGCGATTATTAGATTAGCCGTTTATGAACTTCTCAAAACAGATTTAGCGAAACAAATCATCATTGATGAAGCTGTTGAACTGACAAAAATATATTCTAATCTTGATGATGAAAAACAACACAGATTTACAAACAAAGTATTAGATAATATAGCAAAAACACTTAAGGGATGATCTTTCTTGGAAAATTACTTAACCGTTACAGCATTAACTAAATATATTAAAGCCAAACTTGAAGGTGATAAGCACCTTTTTTCCATATTGATTAAAGGTGAAATCTCTAATTTCAAGCGTCACAGTCGTGGCCATCTCTATTTCACATTAAAAGATGAAGGAGCTCAACTAAGCGCTATTATGTTTGCTAGAGATGCATCTAGACTTGAATTTGAACCTAAAGAAGGCGATCACGTTTTAATTTCTGGACGTATTAGTGTTTATGAGCCTAGTGGAACTTATAGTGTACAAGTATCAAGTATGAAACCTGATGGTGTTGGTGAACTATATTTAAAATACGAAGCACTAAAAAAGGATTTACTTGAAAAAGGTTACTTTAGTGAGTCACATAAGAAGCAAATTCCTAAGTTTCCTAGAATTATCGGTGTCATCACATCACCAACCGGTGCAGTGATTGAAGATATAAAAAATACTGTTTCAAGAAGATACTTATTAACAGAAATTCATCTATATCCTGCTTTAGTTCAGGGACCTGGAAGTGCTGATAGTATTAGAAAGCAAATCCTACTAGCAAATATAAAAAAAGAAGTTGATGTTTTAATTGTTGGTAGAGGTGGTGGTTCCATTGAAGATCTTTGGGGATTCAATGAAATGCCTGTCATTCAAGCTATTTATGATTCGGAAATACCGATTATTACTGCAATAGGACATGAAACAGATTTTACAATTAGTGATTTTGTTTCTGATTTAAGAGCACCGACGCCAACTGCAGCAGCTGAGCTTGCTACACCTAATAAAGCTGATTTACTCGTTAAAATTAAAGAATATGAAGCATTGATAGAATATAAGACTTCTCAATATATGAATGAGCTAAAAACGAATTTAGCCTATCTTGATCAAAGATTAGAACGTTTATCACCGTCCTTTAAGCTAGAACAATTAAAGATTGACTTAAATAGAAACAATGAAAATTTGTCTAAATTCATGACTTACATCATAGAATCAAAGAAAAATGAGGTTGAAGGACTTAAAAGAAGTTTGAGTAGTCCAGAGCAACGCATTAAAAATTTGATTGAACGAAAAGAAAATTTAGATATAAGGATGCATAGAAATATTTATGAATTGATGCAAAATAAAACCTACCGTTTTGAAATCTTAAAAACAGCTTTAGAAGCTTTAAATCCTTTGAAATTAATGGATAGAGGATTTGCAGTTGTATCTAAAGAAGGTATGGTTTTAACATCAGTTAAACAAATAGAAAAAAATGATAACGTCAATATTCGTCTAAAAGATGGTAGTTTAGATGCCATAGTTATCGATAAGAAGGAGAATTGAAATGGAAAATAAAACCTTTGAAGAGCTTTTGAAATCTTTAGAACAAGTTGTAAAAGATCTCGAAAACAAAGAAATCCCTTTAGATGATGCTGTTAAAAAGTATCAATTGGGATTAGAACTATCAAAAGCATGTTATCAAATGCTTGAAGAAGCAGAAAAATTGGTTGTGAAGGAAATCAAATCATAATGAATTTATTTGACATCAAGGATCCGAGCTTTCTAAAACAAATGAAACCTAAAGAACTTAAAACGTTAGCAAATAACATACGTTCTTTTTTGATTGAGAGTATTTCTCATACAGGTGGTCATTTAAGCTCAAACCTTGGTACAATCGAATTAATTATCGCACTTCATTATGTATTTAATAGCCCCAAAGATGTTTTTGTCTTTGATGTTGGACATCAAGCATATACACATAAGATATTAACCGGTAGAATTAATCAGTTTGAAACCTTAAGACAAACTGGTGGCCTTTCAGGATATATCAATTACCAAGAATCTGTTCATGATCAATGGGAAAGTGGGCATGCAGGAACTGCATTATCCGCATTAATTGGGATTTTGTATGCGAAACACTTGAAAAAAGAGGATGGTCAAGGGATTGCTATTATCGGTGATGCATCAATTACTAACGGCATGTCATTTGAAGCCTTAAATCTTTTAGGTACTGATCATAATACTAAAGGAATTGTTATTTTAAATGATAATGAAATGAGTATTTCTAAGAGCGTTGGTTCAATATCAAGAGCTCTAACAAGATTCCGTTCCATGAAAATTGTTATTAAAATGAAGCGTTTATGGCAAATAATTTTGCCTAAATTTATTCTAAATTTCTTAAGCCGTGTCAAACGTGGCTTGCGTGGTTTTTTGCAACGACAAAATATATTTGAAGATATGGGTTATATGTATGTTGGACCTGTTGATGGTCATGATATAAAAGGATTAATCTATAATCTTCAAAGAATTCAAAAAGTTAAAAAATCTGTTGTATTTCATATCATTACAGAAAAAGGTAAAGGTCACATAGAGGCTGAAGCAGATAAAATTGGCACATACCATGGTGTTTCAAAAGCTGGCTCCCCAAAGAAATTAGGCATCACTTGGAGCGAACTTATTAGTGTGAATCTTGAAGCTTTACAAAAACATGTGAAGACATTCGTGATTATGCCTGCAATGACGATGGGTGCTAAGTTCATTAGCTTTTCTCAAAATTATCCAGACCGTTATTTAGATGTAGGAATTGCTGAAGAACATGCAGCAACGATGGCTGCATCTATGGCACATCAAGGGATTAAAGTATTCTTGCCTTTGTATGCAACATTTGCTCAAAGAGCCTTTGATCAAATCTTAAATGATATTGCGAGATCTAATCATCATGTCGTTTTTGGAATTGACAGATCAGGCATTGTTGGAGAAGATGGAGCAACACATCAAGGCTTGTTTGATGTCTCAATGTTTTACCTCATGCCTAATATGGTTATTACGATGCCTTACGATGAAAAGGAAGCAAGTGATTTACTGTATTATGGGTTTATGAAGCAAAATAAACCTTTTGTTATTCGTTATCCAAGAGGTGTGGTTTCTAGCACTCCAAGTGTTGATGATTGTGAGTTTAAAGAGATTGAACCCGTATGGACAGAACTCGAAAAAGGTAATGATTTAACAATGATTAGTTATGGTCCGAGTTTGGATTTATTAAAGATTGTTAAGAGCGAGATGAAAATCAATGCTCAAATTGTTAATGCCAGATTCATCAAACCAATTGATGAAAAAATGATGCATAAAATTGCTAAAACTGAAAACCCAATAATGGTTTATGAAGAATGTGCTAATACCGGTTCCTTATATCCTCAAATTCTAAAATTTATGGCAAAACATGGATACCATAATCGTATCGTCGATATGTCAATTACTGACCAAATTGTAGAACATGGACATTATCATGATATGCTTAAGATTCATCATATGGACAGTGAATCAGTTAAAAAAGTAATAAAGGATTTATTAAAATGAGATTGGATTTATATCTTGTAGAAAATCAAATGGTTAAATCAAGAAGTCAGGCCACGGATATTATAAAGCGTGGTCTTGTTTTAGTTAATGATCAAATTATTACAAAAGCTGGATATGATGTTGGTGATGATGTAATCAAAATAATTGAAAAACAAAGATTCGTTGGCCGAGCAGGTGAAAAATTATTACATGCAATTCTTGATTTTACTCTAGATTTTAATGATAAAATTATCATTGATGTAGGTTCATCAACAGGTGGATTTACTGATTGTGCACTTCAGCATGGAGCAAAAGAAGTTTATGCTTATGATGTTGGGACTGAACAAATGGATGAAACGTTAAAAACGGATAATAGAGTTCACCTTTTTGAGGAAACAAATATTTTGGATGTTAATCTACCAGAATCAAATCTGATAATGATTGATGTCTCATTTACATCGATCAAACCAATACTTGAGCACATCAAGGGTTATAACAAAGAAATTATCGCTTTAATTAAGCCTCAGTTTGAAGCAGGACATATTAAATTTAAAAAAGGTGTCTTAAAAGATAAGAAAATTCATAAAAAAATTTTATTAGAAGTTTTAGAATATGCTGAATTATTAGGTTTTTGTATATGTGATCTGAAAAAATCTGGGTTAAAAGGTAAATCTGGTAATCAAGAATATATTCTTTATATGCATCCTAGTTGCAAAATGATAGATAAACATAAAAAGATTGAGGAAATGCTATGTTAAAAACATTAAAAGTTAAGAATTTTGCACTCATTGATGATCTAGAGATGGATTTTGAATCTGGTTTAACTGCGCTTACAGGTGAAACAGGAGCAGGTAAGTCAATCATTATGGAATCTTTACAGCTCTTATTCGGAAAAAGGTCTGATGCACAAATGATTAGACATGGTGAGCAAAAGGCGATTGTATTTGGAATATTTGAATTAAATCAAAAACAACAAACTCTTTTAGAATTACCAAGTGTAATAGAAGTTGAAAGAGAAGTTGATGTCAATGGAAGACACCAAATGAGAATTAACAATCAACCAACTACTCTAGCAAGACTTAAAGAAGTCATGAACACATTGGGTAGTATCCATTCTCAAAATGAAACCATGACACTATTTGATAAGGCATATTATCTCGTTTTTGTAGATCAAGTAGATCAAAAGAAAATTGATTTATTAATGAATCAATATTTAATGGACCGTAGTCATTACTTAGAAAAAAGAAAACATGTTGAATCACTGAAACAAAAAAAGAATCAAAGTGTCGAAAAACAATCTTTTTTAGAGTACCAATTAGAAGAAATCAAGAATTTTCATCTCTTACCAAATGAGAAAGAAGATCTTGATGATAAAATAGAGAAACTGAAAAATTATGACAAGATCATGAATCAACTTCGTACATCATATCAATCGCTAGATCAAGAAATGTTTCCTATCGATCAAATATATGAATCTGGAAAATCTTTAGAAAAAATAGGAAACTTAGATGCTGAGTATCAAAAGATGAGTGAACAACTCATATCAGCATATTATGAATTAGATGATGTAAAATCAAAGATTTATCATACATTAGAACAGCTGGATTTTGATGAAAATGAATTTAATCAAATGCAAGAACGTAACTTTGAGCTATCGAAAATAGAACAAAAATATCAAAAAACTGTCAATGAACTCATTGATTATCAAAAAGAAGTTGAGGAAGAACTTCTATTGATCACTGATTATGATCACTATCTAGAAATTTCACATGAAGAGTTAAAAAAAGCCTTTACTAAGGCCTTTGATAGTGGCTTGAAACTGAGTGAATTGAGAAAAAAACTAGCTAAAAAACTCTCAACTGAAGTCTTATTTGAACTGAAAGATTTAGATTTAGATAAATCAATATTCGATATTGAGTTTGAACCAATAAAAGAAGATGATAATGCCTTACTTGAATCAGGTCTTGATCAAATTGAATTTTTCATTTCACTTAATGAAGGTGAACCTGTTAAACCATTAGCGAAAGTTGCTAGTGGTGGTGAAAGAGCTAGATTTATGTTTGCCTTAAAGAGTATATACGCTAAATCAAATGAGCTAACACTTTTGATTTTAGATGAAATTGATATTGGCATTAGTGGAAAGACTGCTGCAAAAGTTGCAACTAAGATGATTGACTTGAGTCAAATCATGCAACTCTTAGTGATTACACACCTACCTCAAGTTGCAGCAAGAGCTCTACATCACTACAATATAACAAAAATTAAAGAAAAAGCGCGTATGGTTACGCGCATTGAAAAATTAAATGATGAACAAAGAGTTGAAGCTATTGCACTGATGCTTTCAGACGAAAAACTCTCACATTATGCGATTGAGCAAGCAAAAATACTTTTAAATAAATAAAAAAAGCTTTCGCTTTTTCTATTATGCAGAACCTTTTAGAACTGCTAAAACAAATGATAGAATTATTAAGCCAACCATGCCAAACATGATGATCCAAACAATTACTTTTCCCCACCATGTTTCAGTTGGAGTCTTGAAATGTTTCTTATCCTGAAGTGTAACTTGGTTTTCATCAACATGTTTACCGGTCTTAACTTTCGTGCCATTCATTTTTTTAGATTTAGCAATAGTTTCATTTACTTTTTTAGCCATGATTTCACCTCGATTTTGACAACATAGTCATTATACTATAAATATTTCTCTAAAGGAAGAGTTTTGATGAAAAAGAATGTTAAAATTATCTTTCATATCGACTTAAATGCCTTCTTTGCAAGCTGTGCTGCCATAAAAGAACCTTATTTGAAAGATAAGGCTTTTGTTGTTGGGGGTTCTTCAACCTTTAGAAGAGGTGTTGTTTCAACAGCATCCTATCAAGCTCGTAAGATGGGTATTCATAGTGCAATGAATATTAATGACGCCATGCGTATTCATCCAAAGCTAATTATTGTACCTTTGCAGTTTAGTTTATATCAAAAGTATTCGAAACTTTTCTTCAATTATTTAAAACAATATTCATCGATTATTTTAGAAGGTTCAATTGATGAAGCTTATGTAGATATGACAAAACAAGCTGAAACAAAACATCCTATGGAACTCGCAAAAGAACTCCAAGATGGATTGATGCAAGCCCATCAATTGCCATGTTCTATAGGAATTGCTTCAACGCTCTTTCTTGCTAAAATGGGTTCTGATATGAAAAAGCCTTTAGGTATAACCGTATTACGAAAGAGTGATATCGTTGGAAAACTATTCCCATTACCAATTAGAGAAATGTATGGTATTGGTAAAAAGACTTATCCTAGACTTGAAGCAGTAGGTATAGAAACAATTGGTGAATTCACAAAACAAGAGAATTTAGAGAAAATAATGAGTGTTATGAGCGAAAGTTCATATTTATCATATTTAGACCATATTATGGGAAGAAGCAGTGATCTTATCGATCCCAAGAGATATGCAATACCAAAATCGATTTCTAATGAAACGACCCTAAACTATAATATGGATAATGCTGAATCAATTCTGAAAATTATTGTTGAACTCCTTGAATCTACTCATGAAAGATTAGTCAAAGAGGAATTAGTCGCTAAAACGATTGGTATTAAACTTAGAGATAGCGACTTTATTACCATTAACCGGAGTAAGACTTTCGATTTCCATACTGATGACTATCAGAGTTTTTATGATGCTGTGGAATCACTATTTGAAGAAAACTATGATACTCAACCAATACGTCTTGTCGGTGTATTTTTAAACTCTGTAGTTTTAAAAAAGGATCTTAAAGAAGATTACAATCTATTCACATATCAAGAATTGACAAAAAGAGAAGAAAAGATTTATCAAACGCTGCAAAAGATTAATGAGAAATATCCTAAAAGTACATCAAAAGGAATAAAAAAGACATCATAAGATGTCTAAAATGTCTAATTGACTTTTATGATCCCAAGTTTTGGGGTCATTTTTATTATATTGTTTTAAAAAGGTAATTACTTCTTCAGTAACAATAGTTGGTGTCGAGGCCCCAGAGGTAACTGATACGCTATCAATATCTTTTAACCAGGAAAGATCAATATCTTCAACTCCACTTATTAATTTACTTGGTATCTTTTGATAATGAGAACCTACAAAGGCTAACTTATTTGAATTTGAACTTAAACGATCA
Organism: uncultured Mariniplasma sp.; assembly: GCA_964625435.1. Taxonomy (GTDB): domain Bacteria; phylum Bacillota_I; class Bacilli_A; order Acholeplasmatales; family Acholeplasmataceae; genus Peloplasma. Next base: position 126 of record CAZVDQ010000040.1, on the reverse strand, counting down.
CCAACAACGAGCATTAAATCTGATGGTTCTTGATTCATAACAGCTTCTTGTCTAACGGTTGTTGCCTTACAAATTTCATTATCAAATAGATAAATATTAATCACCCTGCGTCCGTCCACAAATAAT
>CAZVDQ010000039.1:0-14277 GCA_964625435.1 uncultured Mariniplasma sp. | reverse complement strand
CAAACATCATTGGTGTCGTTATTCCTGATATAGCGAATCCTTTTTTTGCTGAAGTGATTAAAGGGATTTCTGTTGTTGCTGATAAACATAACGTGAGTTTACTTGTGTGCAACACAGAAGAACAAATCGAAAAAGAACTTAAATATCTAGAATTATTCAAGACGAATACAATCTTAGGATTGTTAATCACACCAAAGACTGATCAGGTTCAATATAATTCACAATACTTATATCAATTAGAAGTCTTAGGTGTTCCCATTGTTTTAATTGACCGTGGGATTAATTTATCACATTTTAATTCGGTTTTTGTTAATAATGTCACAGGTTCATATGATGCAGTCAATGCCTTAATTAGTGAAGGGCATGAAAAGATTGCGATTATCTCGGGACCGATGTCATCTAAGCCGGGACGTGAAAGATTCTATGGTTATGAAAATGCAATGCGTGTTAACAATATGGAAATTAATGATGAATATGTCTTCTTTGGAGATTTCAAATTAGAAAGTGGATATGAAATCACAAAAAATATTTTAGAACTTAATGATAGACCTACAGCAATCTTTGCATCAAATAATATGATGGCCTTAGGAAGTGTCAAGGCCTTAATTGAAAATGGTATCAAGATTCCTGATGACATGGCATTCATAGGATTTGATGATGTTGATATGTTTGAAATTATGAATCTTAATATTTCAACTGTATCGAGACCCACCGTTAAAATGGGTGAAGTTGCTGCTGAAATGTTATTTGATCTGATTGGAGACAAACAAGTCAAACATACATCGATCAAAGAAATTCTACTTGAAACAAGACTTGTCTTAAGAGGATCTGAAAAACTAGTTAAAAAATAAGGAGTAAACATTTATGGAAATTAATGACATCAAGCAAATCGTGAGAAATGAACTTGTTACTAGCATCTTAGAGTCTCAAGAATTCTTAATTGTTGGTAACTGGAAAATGAATAAAAATAAGCATGAAGTCAAAGCTTTTCTAGATGATATAGAAAATCATGACTTTGGTGATAAGAATACACTAGTCGTTATTCCACCAAGTGCATATCTTTATATATTTGAAGATAAGTTGAGATTTAGCAAAGTGTTATATGGAACTCAAAACTTCTATCCTAAAGATAATGGCGCATTTACTGGAGAGTTCTCAATTGAAATGATGAGAGATTTCGGATGTAAATACGCATTAGCAGGTCATTCCGAAAGAAGAGATATCTTTATGGAATGTGATGCATTTACTGCAAAGAAAGTGAGAGCTTGTCTAAAAAATCAAATTAAACCCATCTTATGTATTGGTGAAAACCTAGATCAGAGACAAACAACAGATTATAAACAATTCTTAATTGATCAACTCACAAGATCTTTAGACAGAGTTGAAGTAAGTGATATTCCAAATGTCATCATTGCTTATGAACCCATTTGGGCAATTGGTACCGGTGAGACAGCATCACCTGAACAAGTTGAAGAGATTCATATGTTTCTCAGAAAGCATTTAATTGATACATATGGAGAAGATGTGGGTAAAGATATTCCATTACTTTATGGTGGGAGCGTCAATCCATCAAATGTTAAGGAACTTGCTTTAGCACAAAGCGTATCTGGATTTTTAATTGGTGGAGCAAGTCTAAAAGCTCAATCATTTATAGAAATAAGTAATATATTAAACGGAAAATAAGCTTTATCATTAAATAATCTATAGAAAGGTCGTAGAGATAATATATGGAAATCAAAAATATTAATAAGCTCGCTAATCAAATCACTGCGAACATTCTAGAAAAAATAGATAACAAGAGCGATTGCAAAGTATACGAAAAATCCTGTTTGATTCTCATACCAAATATGAGCTTAGGTATTAACGAGTATTTTGAATATATCGCTAAATATTATCCCGGTTATAAATTATATTTAGGATTGACAGAAGAACATTCAAAATTAACTGATGTTGAAAACAATAAAAATATTGATATCATCGACTATAATCTTAAAAATAACAAGTTTATTAAAGTATTAGATACCGTTGAAACGATTATTATATTAGGATTAAAGATCAATCAAATGAAGGCATTAATTAAAACTGACGATTCTGAAGATGTAAATCATCTGATTCTAGGCGGTTTGATGGAAAATAAATTCATCAATATCATGATGAATGCCAATGAACTGATATTTAATAAAATAACTGATGTAATTAGTGATATGAGGCATATGGGAATTATTGTCACTAATATTCATCAAAGTAATGTATCATCCATTACATCTCATAGGAAACAAATTAATGAATGTACACTCACACCTAATAATCAACCAGAAAAAGTTTATCCAATAGAAACAATCATCGAACAAGTAAATGTTCCGGTAACCATCACAAATCATTTAATTACAGAGAGTCAAATTATGAAACTCAAAAACAGAGGGTTAAAGGAAATTATTCTTGATAAAAAACAATTAATCACACCGCTTGCAAAAGACAGGTTACGTGAATATAAGATCGATATAAAATATATTGAGGAGGCAAAATAATGAGTTCACAAGATTTAATTGATAGACTTAGAACTGAAATGGAAGAAAAATATGGTAAAAATGTGACACCTCATGAAAATTACAATCCAGATCGCCTTGGTTGTTTCGAAAATGTTTTAGATGCGATTGCAGCAGCAAAAGCATCACAAAAACAACTCATGGAGCTCAGTATGAAAAAGCGCAATGAGATTATTGCTGCAATGCGTAAAGCGAGCCTTGATAATGCTGAAAAGTTAGCGATCATGGCACATGAAGAAACAGGTTTTGGAAGAGTCGCAGATAAGATAGTTAAAAATATCTTAGCAGCTGAAAAAACACCAGGAACTGAAGATCTCGAGTCTAAAGCTTATACCGGAGATGATGGAATGACTTTAATTGAACTTGCTCCGTTTGGAGTTATTGGTTCAATCACCCCTTCAACAAATCCAAGTTCAACGATTATTAATAACGGAATCAGTATGATAGCGGCAGGAAACGGTGTCGTCTTCAACCCTCATCCAAGCGCTAAAAAAGTTACTTTAGAAACAATAACCATATTAAATAAGGCGATTGCTTCAGTTGGTGGACCTAAAGAATTACTGACCGCACCAATTAATCCCACAATGGAAACAAGCCAAATCATCATGGCACATAAAGACATTAGAATGTTGGCTGTTACAGGTGGTGAAGCTGTTGTAAACGTAGCAATGAAGAGTGGCAAAAAAGTAATTGCTGCTGGACCTGGTAACCCTCCAGTAATCGTAGATGATACAGCAAATATTAAAAAAGCAGCTTATGATATCGTTAGAGGTTCAAGCTTTGATAACAATATTTTATGTACAGCTGAAAAAGAAGCATTTATTATCAATAGCGTATTTAATGAATTAAGAAATGAAATGGTTAGAAATGGAGCTTATGAACTCAAACTCCATGAAATAGATATTGTAACCAAAGAAGTCTTTATTAAAACCGATAAAGGCGAAACAGTCGTTAATAGAAAATATGTCGGAAAAAATGCTTCAGATATTCTTAAGGCATGTAAGATTCCAGTTCATGAAGACTATAAATTACTGATTGCTGAAGTGAAAGACGATCATCCATTTGTTACAGTTGAGATGTTGATGCCAGTTCTTGCTTTAGTCAGAGTATACTCAATTGAAGAAGCAATCGAAAAAGCAGTAATAGCTGAAAAAGGAAATCATCATTCAGCGATGATGCACTCCGAGAGTGTGACGCATCTAACAATGGCAGCACGCGCCTTAGATACTTCAATATTTGTAAAGAATGCACCATCATTTGCAGGTCTTGGAATTGAAGGAGAAGGTTTTACAACTCTAACAATTGCAACGCCGACTGGAGAAGGTTTAACTTCTGCTAGAAGTTTTACAAGAATTAGAAGATGTACTTTATCAGGTGGATTTAGAATCGTTTAACTATTAACAACTAGGAGTGAATAAAATGTCTTTAGACTATATCCAGAAAATTAAAGATGCAGGCATTGTAGGAGCCGGCGGAGCCGGGTTTCCAACACATGTAAAATTAAACTGCAAATCAGATATTGTCATCATTAATGGTGCTGAGTGTGAGCCCTTGTTAAGAGTCGATCAACAACTGATGGAGTTTTACGGTGAAGATGTCATTGCGGGATTAAAGATCGCGATGATTCAAACTGGAGCTCAAAAAGGTGTTATCGGAATTAAGGGTAAACATAAAAAAGTAATTGCTCAACTTGAAGAACTTGTCAAAAATGAGAGTTCAATCGGGATTAAGGTTCTTGGAGATTATTATCCTGCAGGCGATGAACAACAACTCGTCTATGAAATAACTCATAAAGTCGTACCTTTAATGGGAATTCCAATTGATGTTGGTGCTGTTGTCATTAATGTTGCTACAGCAATTCATATTGCAAAAGATGTACCTGTGACAGAAAGAGTTATTACGATTGCTGGAGCCGTTAAGAAACCACAAACACTAATTGTTCCTATAGGTACGCCATTTACAGAAATAATAGAGGCGTGCGAAGGGCCTACAGATTTAGAAAATTATAGTCTTATTGTAGGTGGTCCGATGATGGGAAAAGTGGAAGAGAACTGGTTTGCTCCTGTAACTAAAGTGACAGGTGGAATCATCATCTTGCCTAATCAACATTTTCTGATTGCTAAAAAGACGCGTAGTACAGTAACTGATCTTCAGTTAACAAAAGCAATTTGTTGCCAATGTAGTTTATGTACAGAAATGTGTCCTAGAAATATATTAGGTTTAAATACTGAACCTCACAAAGTCATGAGAGGTTTAGCAAATGAAGATTCTGCTGCACTTGGATCGATTGGATCAGTGGTATCGTGTTGTGATTGTGCTTTATGTAGTTTATATGCATGTCCGATGGATTTAGATCCAGGTAAAATAACGAACATGGTTAAACAGAGCTTACTCAAAAAAGGTGTGAAAACGGAAAAAGTAGTTCCTTATGAAGTTGATCCTTTAAGAGATAGTAAGAAAGTACCGACCAAACGTTTAGTAGCGAGATTAGAATTAATTGAGTATGATGTTGCTGCTCCACTTATTCACACAATCTTTGAAACAAAGAGTGTCAAGATTATGTTGAAGCAACATATTGGAGCTCCTTCAACACCCGTTGTTAAGATAGGTGATTCAGTAGGTAAAGGAACTTTGATCGCATCAAGTGGTGAAAAGCTAGGCGCAAATATTCATTCAAGTATTCAAGGTAAGGTCACAGACATTACCAATGAATACATCAGAATAAAGGCATAAGGAGGAATAATGATATGGAAGCATTAGGTATGCTAGAACTAAATAGTATTGCACGAGGCATTGAGGCTGGAGATACCATTATTAAAACCGCTAATGTTCATCTGGTTGGCGCTTATGCAGCTTGTCCAGGTAAATATGTTGTGATGGTGCGAGGTGAAGTTGCTGCCGTTAAAAGTGGTATTCAAGCTGGAGCGCTAGTCGCAGGTAAATCACTGATTAAAGATATCGTGATTGCAAATATTCATGATCAAGTATTTTCAGCATTAAGCTGTACAACAGAAATTGTTCCAAAAGGTGCTGTCGGAATTATTGAAACATATTCATTAGCTACTGCAGTCTTAATCTCAGATGCTGCTGTTAAAGCGGCAAATGTTGAATTATTAGAAATTAGATTAGGACGTGGTCTTGGAGGAAAGGCATTTACAGTTTTAACTGGAGATGTGAGTAGTGTGAAAGCAGCTGTTGAAGCTGCAGTTATCGCAAGTAAAGAAGATGGACTATTGGCTCATACAGCAGTTATTCCAAGAATAAGTAAGGAAATGTTACAAACATTGATGTAAAAAAAATAGAAAAGGGAGAAATAAAATGGTAGAAGCATTAGGATTAATCGAAACAAGAGGTTTTGTAGGAGCTATTGAAGCTGCTGATGCAATGGTTAAAGCAGCAAATGTTAGACTAGTTGGAAAAGAAAAATCAGGTAGTGGATTAGTAACTGTTATGGTACGTGGAGATGTTGGAGCCGTTAAGGCTGCTACAGAAGCGGGTGCTGAAGCTGCACGTCGTGTTGGTGAACTCGTTTCTGTTCATGTGATTCCAAGACCGCATTCAGATGTTGAAGATATGTTAAGTAAGTTATAAAAATATAAACGAAAAAGAAAAGGAGAATTGAAATGAAAGAAGCATTAGGATTAATTGAAACAAGAGGTTTTGTTGGCGCAATTGAAGCTGCTGATGCAATGGTTAAGGCTGCAAATGTCAGACTTATTGGTAAAGAAAAATCAGGTAGTGGATTAGTCGCAGTTATGGTTCGTGGTGATGTTGGAGCGGTTAAGGCTGCTACAGAAGCGGGTGCTGAAGCAGCACGTCGTGTTGGAGAATTGGTTTCTGTTCATGTGATCCCAAGACCCCATGCAGATGTTGAAGAAATGTTGAACAAGCTGTAAAAAAATTAGAATCAACTAAAAAAGGAGAATTAAAAATGAAAGAAGCATTAGGATTAATTGAAACTAGAGGTTTTGTAGGAGCTATCGAAGCTGCTGATGCTATGGTTAAAGCAGCAAATGTTAGATTGATTGGTAAAGAAAAATCAGGTAGTGGATTAGTTGCAGTTATGGTACGCGGAGATGTTGGAGCTGTTAAAGCTGCTACTGAAGCTGGCGCTGAAGCAGCACGTCGTGTTGGTGAACTCGTTTCAGTTCATGTTATTCCAAGCCCACATGCAGATGTTGAAGAAATGTTAAAAGATCTTCAAGAAGCTCCAAAGGCTGCAAAAGTAGCAAAATAATTTTTAACTCGAATAGATCTATTTAGAAAGGAGGAAGCAAAATGGTTGAAGCATTAGGCTTAATTGAAACTAGAGGATTTGTTGGTGCTATAGAAGCTGCTGATGCAATGGTCAAAGCGGCAAACGTTAGACTCATTGGTAAAGAAAAGTCAGGTAGTGGATTAGTTACAATGATGGTTCGTGGTGATGTCGGTGCCGTTAAGGCAGCAACTCAAGCAGGAGCTGAAGCAGCACGCCGTGTTGGCGAGTTGGTTTCTGTTCATGTCATTCCAAGACCACATGCAGATGTTGAAGAATTATTAAAAAATAAGTAAAAGTAATAAAAAGAAAAGTGAAAAGAGCTGAAAATTATGGAATTAGATAAATTAATAGAAAGAATTGCCGAAGAGGTTTATCGCAAGATAGCAAAAGAAGACAACGGGGCAAATAATAAAGTCTTAGATAACAATATTGATTTAGCATCATTGATTGATCATACATTATTGAAACCCGAAGCAACTGAAGAAGATATTAAAAAAGTATGTGAAGAGGCGATTCAATATAAGTTTAAATCAGTATGTGTCAATACACATTATGTAGCTTTAGTTTCACGTCTTTTATCGGGAAGTAGCGTTTTAACATGTGGTGTTGTCGGATTCCCATTGGGTGCAATGACGACACGTGCAAAAGTTGATGAAACCTATGATGCAATCAAGAGTGGTGCAAACGAAGTTGATATGGTTATCAATATCGGTGCGCTTAAGTCTGGAAACTGGAATATCGTCAAAAGCGATATCGAAGGTGTCGTCAATGCTGCAAGAAATCGTGCATTAGTTAAAGTGATTTTAGAAACATCATTATTAAATGATGAAGAAAAAATTAAAGCATGTACGATTGCTAAAATGGCTGGAGCTGACTTTGTTAAAACCTCTACTGGATTTAATAAAGGCGGAGCAACCGTTGAAGATATCATTTTAATGCGCAAGGTCGTTGGACCTAAGATGGGTGTTAAAGCTTCAGGTGGCGTACGCGATACTGAAACTGCTAGAAAAATGATTGCTGCTGGCGCGACTAGAATCGGTACAAGTTCAGGTATTGCTATCGTTAAAGGTACAAAAGCTGCGACTGGTACGTATTAATACGTAGGAAAGAGGAGATTATATGTATGCTGCTAGAATAATTGGAACTGTTGTTTGTACACAAAAGGATCCAAGTATGAATAGTTTAAAGATGCAAGTTGTACAACCTGTAAATGTAGTTACATTTACAGATGAGGGAAAACCTGCAGTAGCCATTGATGCAGTTGGCGCTGGTTATTCAGAAATTGTCTTAGTTGTTAGCGGTAGTTCTGCAAGATTAACTGAACTTACACAAAATAAACCTACAGATGCAACCATTATGGCAATTGTTGATTACGTAGATATTGAAGGTAAAAATGTCTTCAGTAAAAACGCAAAACAACCAGAAACAAAGTCAAAGGATAAAGAATAAAGGTTTGAACTTAAATTTAATAATATGTGGCAAGTAATAGATGACTACATATTATATGAGGAGATGTCAGAATGAAAATTGCTATTGGTTGTGACCATGGTGGTTATGAATTAAAGGAAAAAGTAAAAAAATATATCGTTGAAGAACTCAATATGCAATGTGAGGATTTTGGCACCTATAATAAAAACAGATGTGATTATCCAGATTACGCATTTTTAGTTGCACACGCAGTGTCAACAAGAAAATGTGATTTTGGGATCATGATTGATGGTGCTGGAATTGGATCTGCGATGATGGCAAATAAAGTACCTGGAGTACTTGCTGCATGTGCTAATGAGATTTATACTGCACATAACAGTCGTCATCATAATGGAGCTAACGTTCTTACGATGGGAAGCTTTGTCATCGGAGAAGGTGTCGCTAGAGATATCGTTAAGACTTTTTTAACAACGAAATTTGAAGGCGAAAGAAACTTACAACGCATTAAGAGTATCTTAGATTTTGAAAAACGAATATTATCGAATAGGGAGTGATACGATGCAAATGGCAAAAGTTATTGGCAATGTTACATCAACTGTAAAAATTAAAGATATCAAGGGTGTATCTCTACTAGTGATTCAACCTGTTAACTCAAAGTATGAATCACTAGGTTCACCTATTGTTGCTGGAGATAGTTATGGTGCTGGCGTGGGCGAGTATGTTTTCTTTTCGAAGAGTAAAGAAGGAGCAATGAATCTACCGATTCCGACATCATGTGTTGATGCAGGTATAGGTGGAATTATTGATTATGTTTACAGAAAAGATGAATGACACAAGATAAGAGGTGAGGATATGCAACTTGCAAAAGTGGTAGGAAATTTAGTTTCAACACATAAAACCGAAATGTTAAAAGGCAAAAAGCTTTTATTTGTTCAACCAATCGATGAGAATCTTGTTCCATTTGGAGATGAGATGCTTGCTGTCGATGCTGTTGGTGCGGGTATTGGTGATATTGTTGTTATTATGTCAGAAGGTGGATCTGCTAGAATGGTTACCCATGCGGAAAGTAAGTATTCTCCAATTGAATTATGTATTGCAGGCATTGTAGATTCAATTAAAACCAAAGACAGTTATAAAACTTTTGATTAGTTAGGATGATATTATGAGTCTTTTAGATAGAATCATTGAAAAAGCAAAACAAAATGTGAAAACGATTGTTCTTCCTGAAGGTAAGGATCAAAGAACAATTGATGCTGCTAGAAAAATTTTCGATCAAAAGATTGCAAATGTGATTGTTTTGATTAACGAAAATGATATAAATGATGAGATTAAGAAGTTACAAAATGAAGGTATTAAAGTGATTGTTGTTGAACAATCAGATAAGCTTTCATCATATAGTTCTAAGTTAGTTGAATTACGTAAAGCAAAGGGAATGATAAAAGAAGAAGCTGATAAGCTTGTTTTAAATACGATTTACTTTGGGGTTATGATGGTTAAAAACTTAGATGCTGATGGTATGGTCGCTGGTGCTATAACGGCTACTGGAGATGTTTTAAGACCTGCACTTCAAATTCTTAAAACGGCAGAGAATGTAAAACTTGTGTCGTCATTTTTCCTGATGGAAGTACCTAATTCTGTTCACGTTAGCAATCCTATTTTCGCATTTGCTGATTGTGGCTTAGTGGTGAATCCAAATGCGGAAGAATTATCAGAAATTGCGATTGAAACAGCAAAATCATTTAGTTATCTTACTCAAGAAGAACCTCGTGTTGCAATGCTTTCTTTTTCAACACATGGTAGTGCATCTGGAGAATTAGTTGATAAGGTGGTTACTGCTACCCAAATAGTTCAAAAGAAGTATCCTAATCTTAAGATAGATGGCGAATTGCAGCTTGATGCAGCAATAGTGCCTTCTGTTGCAAAGAAAAAAGCACCTTTAAGTAGCGTTGCAGGATATGCTAATGTATTAGTATTTCCAGATCTTCAAGCAGGAAACATTGGCTATAAATTAGTAGAAAGACTAGCGAATGCTGCTGCTTACGGTCCAATTACACAAGGTTTAAGCAAACCTGTTAACGACCTTTCTAGAGGATGTTCTTTTGAGGATATTGTGGCAGTTGTTGCGATAACAGCTTTGCAAGCGCAATAAAGAATCATGATTCAAACCATAAATATGCTAATTTTAAGCATGCATTTATGATGCACGCTATTAATGGATACATTTGATAGGTGTATGATAAATGGATAAAAAATAGGAGTTGAGTAACTCCTTTTTTTGTACTCAAATGATTGATTGAGAATTGATTCACAATTTGAACTTAATGAAATTTAAAATTAACAAGTGCGGTTTGATACATGTTTTTTAACAATAATTTCAGGATGCTTTGTAATTTAATTAAATTTTGTTACAATATGATTATATGTAAAAATAATAGGAGGAAGACATGGCAGATTTAAGTATACTTAATCACTTTTGGATAACACTACTTATTTTATTACCCATTATATTGATTTCAAGAGCAGTTGTTGCAGGTACAAAATACTCACCAATATTGATTATTGTTATTTTTGGATTAACCCTAGGTCTTATATTGGATATCTCGAATATAGGCACACCGGGATTAAGTTCATTTCCAATAATTGGACTCGCATCTGGTGTAACAGTTACTGCTTTGATTGTAACATTCTTCGTGGGAGGGCAAAAATTAAGAAACACCTTCTTCAAACACAAACCTCTTAAAGAAGATGACGTGATACAAAACGATCATGAAGTTATTTTGGGTACCAAAGGCACGCAATTTATTTTCATTATACGTGCATATTTTATTCTTTTAGGTATTGAGGGGTTAAAGAGAATCATTTTAGGTGATACAAGTTCAGCTCTCTCAGATTATTACCCATTGATTGCTTTCTTTGGTCTTGCAGGTTCGTTTATTTTAATTGACTCAAAGGCTAAAATAATAAATAAGCACCGTTATTTAATGCGGGGTGTTATTGAAGTCATTGCGATTATAGCTGTTTTAGTTCTGTCTTATTACATCAGCGCATGGATTAAAGATCTAATTGCACTTCCTCAAATATTTTTTGCGATGGTCATTTCAAGTACATTAGGTATGATTTTCTCAAATTGGAGAAGCGGACCCACATTTAGAGCATTGCTTTTCGGTGGAATTCCAATGGTGTTAGCCGCTGTTTTCTTGGTGGGTGGTTCTAGATTACTAGAGGCATTTACACTTGATGGTATGTTACAGGTTATGGCGTTTGGATTCTTTGGTCAATTGTTTTGGATGTTTCTTGGTATGGCGCTACTCGTCTTTATTGGTAAAGCGAAATCAGTGGATATCGTTGCTCCTGGTATGGCGGGAAGTTTATCACACTCTGGTTTAACAGGTGCATGCACCGCTGGTGACTTAGGTGATGTGGCTAAAGAATTAGCTCCTATTATGATTAATATTCCATTCTTAGGGCATTTATTTGTGTTCACCATTCTTGCAGCAAGTGCAACAAGAGGATCACTTTTACTAGTTCCTAGTTTACTTGTCGTCTTAGTTGGTATAGGGTTGACGTATATAGCACTTAGAATTCTTTCTAAAGCAAATAGTGTTCGATCACAAGAAACGAAAGGACTTATCTTTTTCTCCCTAGGCTGGCAACTTGTTGCAGTATTCGGAGGGCTCATCATGCTTGATCTTACCGGGATGAGTTTAGCATTTGCAGCAATGGGTAATAGTAGTGCAATTTCTCATTTTGGGTTATTTGCATCAATTCAAGGAGGTATGTTTGGAGCTGAAGCTGCAGGTATGATTTCATTCATATTTGCGATGCCATTTCTAATTCATCCTGTTGTCTTCGGAATATTCGGACATGCTATGGAAAAAGATGGTGAAATGCCAAGAAAAGCAATTTTTACACTTGCTGTTTTAGGTATACTTGGCGTTTTATTCACACTAATAGTTTTGTAAATTAAATCAAGAGTGTATTAAAAATGAGAAAATTAATATTATGATTACAATGTTTCTAGAAAAACTAAAATCAAAATAACTTTAATCTATGAAATTTTTAGTTCTAATGGTGAACTCATTCATATGGGAAAATCTGATTTAAAACAACTTAATGTTTATAAATCACAACCTGATTTATATGAACTCTTTATTAAGCAAGTAGAAGCATAATGGGGTTTAATTTTCATTAGGTTTATGCTACAATACATGTAGTATTAAAAAAAATTTTAGCAAAGAAGGCTTATTATGATATATTTCTTTTTCGTTTCTGTTCCTGCAATCATCGGAGTTGCAGTCTTTCTTCTTTCATCTTATGGTAGAGGTTTGATAGGATTGGTGTTGACTCGCGTATTAATTGGGTCAAATAAACCTAAAAAATCTAAATATGTTGTTAGAAATCTTATTTTTAAACATGATAATCGTACGATTAAAATTGATTATCTAATGATTGATCCTCTTGGCGTGCATGTCATTGAAGTACTCAATATGAAGGGGACTATTATGGGTAGAGAAAATGATCTCGAGTGGACTTATTCTGTAGATCATGGGTTAACAAAAAATAAATTCTATAGTCCCGTTAAAAAGAATTCTGGACATATTGCTGCTTTAAAAGATGAGCTAAAGTCAGATGCAATGTTCTTATCCTATGTTGTTTTTACCAATAGAAGTTCAATTGCAATTAAAACACAACATGTCACTGTTGAATTTCCATTAGCATTCATTCAAGCATACAGAGATAAAAAAACAGATCATCCATTAGAACATGAGCACATTGAATCGATATATAATGCAGTAGTAGAACTTAAGAAAAATAATGCAATGTCTAAAAAACAATATAAAGAACTAATTGAACAAGAGAGTAAAGAAGTTAAGAAAATAAAAACAAAAACAAAAACAAAAAAAGCGTAACAGGAAAATCTGTTATGCTTTTTCTTTGGGTATTAAAATAGGGCACTTAAAAAGAGTGCCCTATTTCCCGTGAATTGTTTAGATTAGTGAACTATACTTCAATAATTGCGTCAGATGGACAAACTGCTTCACAAGCTCCGCAGTCAATACAAACATCTTCATCAATTACATAAATATCTCCAGGTGTAATACAATCAACAGGACATACATCCACGCAGGATGCGTCACAAGTACAAGCATCAGTAATTCTTCTTGGCATAATAATTCCTCCATATTCCTTATACATTCATTTTAGAGAATAGAAGGCATAAAGTCAATATCATTTTTAGATTATGTGACGAGATTAAAAAGATTATAAACAGTTTTTGAATAAATATAACATTGTATCGGTATGAATACTGTTCTCGATATATGCTATAATAATGTTAAGAAAGAATATCGGCGTAAATATCAATCACAATATAGTTCTAAAGGGGTGTAGCTATGCAAAAACAAAAGGCAAGAAAATTTCCTGATTGTCCTTATTGCGGGGAACGATTAGAAAAGAAGAATGAAATATTGCCAGGACTTATTCAATGTCCCAAGTGTAAGAATGAACATTATTTCGATCAAGCATATCCACAGCAAGCACTCACAAAATTGTCACAAGCAGATCTTAAAAGAGTCAATAAGCAGTTTGTAGAGGCTTATGATGATTATGAAATGATTTCAAGTGAAAATCCGGATTTAGCTGATGCTCATTGGGGAATGTTTTTAAGCATGTATGGGATTGTTTATGCACCAAATGATACCCTTAAACGTTATGGACCAACAGTTCAAATCTATTTAGGCGAAGCACCAACAAAAAATAAATATTATTTAAAGGTGTTAGCACTTTCAAAAGATAAATATAAGAAAGAGCATTTTACCATAGAAGGTCAACTGATTGATAAAATATGGAGTGAAACTAAACCTTCGGTAAAGAAAGTTGCTAAAAAAGCTGTTAAAAATGATTCTAGTGACCCACAAGAAACAGCCGCTCATAAGAACATTGGAACTAAATTACCTAAAGATTATAAAATGGACCCCATTTTAGAAAACAAGATAAAAAATGCTGAAATCATATATATGAAAGCGAATAAATTTGGTCGTGCAA
>CAZVDQ010000038.1:0-14495 GCA_964625435.1 uncultured Mariniplasma sp. | reverse complement strand
ACAAGATTTCTTACTTATGCCCGAAAAAACTTGGCAAGGTGAAACTGTTGAACATGGTTGGCAAAAAAATGAAGTCAGTGATCTATTAGATCTTAATAGAATCGCCATGGAACATGTTGAACCTGAAGAAAGAAAAACGAGTTTTATTGAAGTCGTTCGTGGATATTCAAAAGAAACTGCTAAACAAGAAGCTGCACGTTGTGTTGAATGTGGTGTATGTACTTCTAGTTGTCCAGTTCAAATGCACATTCCTCAATATATCAGAGCAATCTGGGAAGATGACATTGAAGGTGGACTAAGACAAATTTATGAAACAAATCCGCTTCCAGGAGTTTGTGGTCGCGTTTGTACGCATAACTGTGAAACATCATGTGCAATTGCAGTTCGTGGTGAAGCGATTGCTATTCGTTGGTTGAAGCGTTATATCATTGACAGTGCTCCCACTGATATGTATGAAAAAATTGTTAGCGAACCTGTATCTGAAGTTATTGATGCTAAGGTTGCTGTTGTTGGATCTGGTCCTGCTGGATTAGGTGCTGCATACTATTTAAGAACCATGGGCTATCATGTTGATGTCTATGAAGAAAAACAACTTCTTGGTGGAGTGATGAGATATGGTATTCCTGCATATCGTTTGCCTGATTATGCTATTGATAAAGATATTGATTTCATGAAAAAAATCGGAGTAAATTTCCATACCAATACACGTGTTGGTAAGAAAATTTCAATGGATGACCTTGAAAATAAATTTGATGCTGTCTTCTTAGGAACTGGTTTCTTTAAAGCACGCACATTAGACATTCCTGGTTCTGATCATAAAGATGTTATGGCAGCTATGGATTTCTTACCTCAAGTCAGAGACTACGAGCGTGGTGTTCTAAAACTTGAAGACATCAATGTTCAAGAACATGTACTAGTAATTGGTGGTGGTGACGTTGCTTTTGATGTCGCACGATCAGCAACTAGATTACAAATCTTAAAATATGGTAAGAGTAATGTTAAACTTACTTCTCTTGAAAACTGGGATGAACTTCCAGCAAGTGACGATGAAGTAATGGAAGGCGTTGACGAAGGCATTCAATTCTTCTGTGGAAATGGTCCTCAAGAAGTGATCATTGAAAATGAAAAAATTAAAGGCGTTCGTATGTTTAAATGTTTATGCTTAACTGATGCAGATGGTAGATTTAATCCTCAATTTGATAAAGAATGTGCGATTGATATTCCAGCTGAACAAGTATTCTTATCCATTGGGCAATCACCTGATTATGAATATATGCCAGAAGGTTTAAAATCTAAGATGGCCTTTGCAAGAGGAAAGATTAAAGCTGACCAATATGGGCAAGTTGAAGGCTTAAAATGGCTATTTGTTGGTGGAGACATCATGCGTGGACCAGACTTAATTAGTGGGGTTGCTGATGGACATCGTGCTGCACAAGGCATTGATGATTATCTATACAAGAATGCTAAGAAAAAGCAAGTAAGTGCTTATTTAGAAGAATTGAGAAATGTCGCGAAGTCTAATACACCTGTGTTAACACATAAACAAAAACCTCGTGCATAAAAATAATAATAAAGTATCCAGTAAAATGGATACTTTTTATTTGAATAAATCTTGTTTCTTATATTCTTTTCATGTAAAATGAAATGAGTAGGTGAAAAGATGAACCGTATTGAGCAATTCAACCATGACATCAATCAAAGTGATCTCAATCGCTACGAAAACTGGAAGATTTATCGCAATCAGTTGAGTCGCTTTTTTGATGATGCAATTAAGTCCTTAAAAATAGATCAAAATAGATGTCTTGTTTTAGGTGCTGGCAATTGTGATGATATCGATCTTAAAAACCTAAAATCGAAATTTAACCACATCAATTTATCCGATATCGATATAGAAAGCATGAAACAAGGAATCACAAGACAAGATTTAAAATTAGATGATTTCACACTTGTAAAAGCTGACTTTACAGGATTTCAAGATATTTTATTTTTTGAAAATTTATTAGATGATTTGCTCATCATGAAAACAAGTCATAAAATTGAATCTTACTTGAAAGATAAAACAAAATTAGCACTCTCAAACTCCTTTGTTGAAAACTATACTCAAACATATGATGTCATTTTCATTACACCCATCTACACTCAATTAATTTATCATCAGACATTGAAAATTAGCGAAGTATTGAAAGAGATGGAATACAATAAAAAACTTATAGCTATCTTTGAACAAACAATGTTAGAACTCATGCCGTCAATCATCAATCAATTTAATGAAAATGTGGCAAGTCTACTCGATGTAAATGGCTTAGTAATCATATTATCTGATATTTTTCAAAGTCAAAAAAATGACACATTCAATCAGCAAATTATACAATCAATTCAATCAATTGAAGCGATGGACCAACTATATCAAAAATACAATGAAACTTATGGATACGGATTAGGTGACTTTGGATTAATGTCAATGAGTAACATAATGAAAGAGTTAAAGCACGAATGGCTAATATGGCCTTTTGATCAAAAAATAAATATGACAATTAAAGCAGTAATTTATACAAAATAAAAAGATGCTTCCTGATGATAAGGTAACATCTTTTTTTATTTTTTCCATTCTTTTTTTAACACTTCAGTTACAAATAATTTAGCTAACTTTGGATCAAACTGTGACCCAGAACATCTAATGATCTCATCACATGCCTCATTTAATGTCATTTTCTCTTTATATGGTCTATCTGCAGTCATGGCTTCAAAAGAATCACAAATACAAATAATTCTCGAAAACAATGGAATACCTTCTTCTTTTAAACCCATGGGATAGCCATTTCCGTCCCATCTTTCATGATGATATAATGCATGTATTGCTAAATCCGAATACTGATCAGCAGCCTTTAAAATATTGTAACCTACTTCAGTATGGGTTTTAATGATATCGAATTCTTCTTTTGTAAGTCTTGCTGGTTTATCCAAGATTGCGTCAGGTATAGAAATCTTTCCGATGTCATGATACATTCCTGCTAATTCTAGCTCTTTTAAATCGTCACTATCCAACTCCATTACTTGACCAAGATTCACACAAAATTGACTTACTTTTCGAGAGTGAATCTTTTCTTCTTCATATTTATCTGTTAAAGTTTCTAAGATTGCTTTAATTGCATTGTTTCTAGTACTCATACCGTCGGTTATTTTGTGTCTATACATAAAATTTTCTGCATTTTTTTTTAAGTCATTTAAGTTATCATGATATGTATCAAGTATTTCATAACCAACAGCAACTGATAATGAAATATTTCCTAAACTGATTTGTGATACTTTTTGAACAACATCAACCTTATATTGATGTAATTCATCAGCTGTAGTGTTGGTGAAAATAACAGCAAATTCATCTCCTCCAATACGTGAGGTAACCCCTTTATTACTTATTGTTTCAGTTAAAACATTTGCAACTTGATTCAAAGCTTGATCACCAAGATAATGACCAAACGCATCATTTAAAATCTTTAATCCATTTAAATCAATCATCATGATTGCTATTGGATAATTAGATTCCTGATTTAATTCAAGTAATTTTGCTTCGTAATACCTTCTATTATACAAATCTGTTAAATAATCATGTTGTCCCATATGTTCAATTTCATCTAGATTCTTTTTTTGTTCAGTGACATCGCGAGCAATCCCAACAGCTCCAATAATTTGATTAAGTTCATCATAAATAGAAGCGATGTTAGATTCAAAATGAATTACACCAGTTTGCGTTTTAAAACTCCACTGATATGAAGAGTTTTCCCCATTTAAAGCTTTTGTATAGATAATATCTCTTGCACTTCCATCTTCTCCAAACACATCAATGACTGTTTTACCTTGATAATCTGAAGACGTGTGCCCTATTTTTTCAAGACCTTTTCCATAAACTGATACAAACCGTTTATTTAAATCCACTTCAAAAATAATATCAGCCGTTGATTCAACAACTCTAGATAGTCTTTGTTTTTCTAAAAGAAGTTTATGGTTTAGTTCGACTTTTTCTGTAACATCAAGCATAACTAATGCAAGTTGCATCGAAGATGTATAATAAGCTGAGATATTTAAATATCTACCTATAGATGGGTAATATTCCTCAAAATAAGTATCTTTTCCTTCAAGAGCAGCTACTTCATATTTTTTAAAACGATTATAAAATGATTCAGGAAATATTTCTCTAAGCGTTTTCCCAAGGCGTTCTTCAGCTTTTAATCCTGTTGTTTTTTCATAACTAGGATTAACACTAATGAGTCGATAGTCATACGGTTTTCCATCTTCACCCATGATTGTTTCGTAAACTGCAAGACCTAAAGGCATGTTTGTTACTAACGAGCGGTATTTTTCTTCACTTATGTTAATTTGATTTTGAGCACGCTTAATTTCAGTTATATTTTCTAGCACACCCATTGTTTGAAAATCTAAATCGGGTTCGTTTAAAACAACCTTACTTTCAAATTCAATATCAAGAATTTCTTTATCTGGCCCAAATACTTTAAATTCGGTATGCATATAACCTAATTTTTTTAATTTTTCAAATCGATCTTCAAATTTATCTTGATATTCGGGTACTAAAAATTTAGAGAAATTTTTTCCAATCACATCTTCCTTTCTCACACCAAATATATCGGTCCATTTTTTATTGACTTCAATGAAATTACCGTTGATGTCTAATGATTGATATCCCATTGGTGCTTTTTCAAATAAATCCTTATAAAACTCCCTTGTTTCAATGATCTGTTGTTCTGCGTCTAAACATTTTTTTAAATCAATTTCAAGTTCCTCAATTTTGTCTTTTAAGCCTTGAATTTTGTCCGCATTACTCTTGTTTTTTTCAGGAATTTGAGAATGCTTTATTAAACTAAAAGTTTTACTCAAAAAATCAGTGATATTTAAAGGTTTTAGAAGAAACCCACTTACACCTATCTGATTAATCATATCAACTGTTGTTTTTTCAGGAACGTTATTCAATAGAATAAATATTGGTGTTTCTATTAAGGACGTTTCATTTCTTAAAAATTCACAAACGTCGATACTAAGCAAGTCGGATTCGTTACCATCAATAATTAAAAGTTCGTAATGCTGATCCATAATTAACGTTATATCCATTTCTGATAATTGAATCAAATCAACATCAACAAAAGGAATGACTTTTTCAATCATTTGTTTAAAATCACTATATTCTTTTTGGCTTGTATTTACTAAACCAATACTCATTCTTTACATAATTCCAACCAAACTCCTCTAGTAATATAGCCAATCTATACATTTTATAAAAAAAAATAAAACTATTTTAATATACGTTTTTATTGTAACACAATATTTTAACTCATTTTACTACTTAAGATATTCTTAATAAATACATTAATAATTTATTTTATTTAATCCTAAATATGAGCAAATACGGCATTAATTCATATAAAAAATCATAATCCTAGGTTTACACTTTGATTATGATCTTAAATAGTTCATTAATTTTTTGTCTTTATTTTTTGATGGATTGCTTTTGCTGAATTTCTTCCAGCTCCCATGGCTAAAATCACTGTTGCAGCACCTGTTACAACATCTCCCCCTGCAAAAACCATATCTTTAGATGTTAATCCACTTTCGTCTTGAGTCACAATACAACCCCATTTATTAGTTTCAATTCCTTTTGTTGTTGATGTAATCAGTGGATTAGGTGTTGTTCCTATTGCCATAATCACAGAATCAACTTCAAGTTCAAACTCAGATCCTTTTTTAACAATAGGTCTTCTTCTGCCTGATTCATCAGGTTCACCAAGTTCCATTTCAACACATTTGATTCCATTAACAAATCCTTTATCATTACCCAATACTTCGATTGGATTTGTGAGTAATCTAAAAATGATACCTTCTTCTTCAGCATGCTCAATTTCTTCTTGACGAGCAGGAAGTTCTATCATGGATCTTCTATATACTATTGAAACCTCTTTGGCACCTAAACGTTTTGCAGCTCTCGCAGCATCAACAGCAACATTTCCACCACCAACAACAGCAACTTTTTGTGCTATTTGAATCGGAGTTGAACTTGATTGATGATATGCATGCATCAAATTAACACGTGTCAAAAATTCGTTAGCTGAATAAACACCATTTAGCATTTCACCTGGTATATTCATAAATTTAGGTAATCCAGCTCCTGTTCCTAGGTAGATTGCTTCATATCCGTCTGAAAATAAATCTTCCACGGTTAGTGTTTTACCAATAATAATATTAGTTTTGATATCAACACCTAGGTCTCTTAAAACCTGTATCTCTTTTCTAACGATTTCTTTTGGTAATCTAAATTCTGGTATGCCATATACTAATACACCGCCAGGAATATGCAAAGCTTCAAACATGGTTATATCATAGCCTAACAAAGCCAAATCATAGGCACAAGATATGCCTGAAGGACCAGATCCAACGACAGCAATCTTATGATGATTTGATTGAGGCTTAACACTATTTTTTTGTTTTTGAGCATGGTGATAATCTGCTACAAATCGTTCCAAACGACCGATGGCTACAGCTTCACCTTTTATACCACGAACACAGATTTGTTCACACTGTGTTTCTTGAGGACATACTCTGCCACAAACTGAAGGTAGAGAACTCGATTCTAAAATGACTTGATAAGCACCTTCAATGTCGCTTTCAATAATTTTTTCAATAAAACGAGGAATATCTATTTCGACAGGACACCCCTTGACACAAGGTTTATGTTTGCAATCTAGGCATCTTCTTGCTTCATCAATTGCTTGTTCTAAAGTATAACCTAATGAGACTTCATCAAAATTAAGAATGCGCACTTGAGGATCCTGAAGTGGCATGATATTTTTTGTCATTGATTTATTTAGCATCGTCTTGCTCCTTTAGGAGATTACATGCATGTTCGTATTGTTTAATTTCAAAATCTTTATACATCGAATTTCGTCTAATTGCTTCATCAAAATCTACAAGATGACCATCAAATTCTGGGCCATCAACGCAAGCAAATTTCATTTGTCCTCCAACTGTAATTCGACATCCCCCACACATACCAGTTCCATCAATCATTACAGGATTCATAGAAACAATTGTCTTAATTCCATATGGTTTAGTTGTTAAACTTACAAATTTCATCATAGGTAGTGGACCTATTGCTATAACTTCATCATAGGTTTCTCCACTTTCAAGTAATTTTTTTAGTGCATCTGTGACAAATCCCTTGTTTCCATTTGATCCATCATCAGTCATAACAATGGTCTTATCACTACATGCTTTAAATTCATCTTCAAGGAAAATTAGATCCGTTGATCTAAATCCAATAATTGAATGGACAATAGTCTTTTGATCATAAAGAGCTTTAGCAACTGGATATGCAATCGCACATCCAACACCACCACCAACAACAGCAACTTTCTTCAATCCTTCAATATGGGTTGCTTTACCAAGGGGTCCTACAAAGTCATGCAAAGAATCACCAACTTCAAGTTGGTTCAATTTTGTTGTTGTAGCTCCTACGACTTGAAATATGATTGTTATTGTTTCATCATCATGGTTAGCTTCAGTAATGGTCATAGGTATACGTTCACCTTCTTCTTCAACACGAAGAATGACAAACTGACCAGGTTTCGCATGTTTTACAATAAATGGAGCTTTTATTTTTATAAGTGTTACAGATGGTTTTAATATCTTCTTTTCTATTATTTCAAACATAGTGTACCTCTTTAAGTTTTATATCTTATTATACCATTATCATAGTTTCATCTCAATCATCGATTCACTTTATATTTAACTATTCGCATTATTTCATAAAAAAAATAGTGCATATTTTATATGCACTATAAATAGATGATTACTTTTTATTTTTTCATTGAGACTACAAGCTGACTAATTTCACTCATACGATCAGGGATTTCAATCTTTTGTGGACATAACTCTAAACAATCCCCACAACTAATACAGAAATTTGCATTCTTATCTTTTAAATTTTCTTGATATTCATCTAAAAAATTCCATCTATTTTTGGAAATCGAAAATTGATTATAAATTCTAAAATTTCCAGGTATATCTACACCATGTGGACAAGGCATACAATAACCACATGAAGTACAAGGAATTGTTTGACTATTTAAATAGACTTCAAGTGCTTGATCAATGACTTTTTGCTCACCCTCTGTAATCTTAGTAAAATTACTCATTGTCTTTACATTATCTACTGTCTGTTCCAAATTAGACATTCCACTTAAAACAAGCATAGCATTATCTTTTGATGCTGCATAACGAATTGCCCATGATGCAACACTTACATCAGGATTATATTTTTTAAATATCTGTTGAGATTCTTCACATAAATTAGCTAGTGTCCCACCTCTTACAGGTTCCATAATAACGCAAGGAATTCCATATTTTTCAACGATTTCATATTGTTTTTTAGCCTTAATGAAATCCCAATCTAAATAATTGAGTTGTAGCTGAACAAAATCCCATTCATAGGTATGAATAATTTTATCTAAAACCTCGTACGTATCATGAAAGGAGAAACCAAGATGTCTAATTTTTTTCTCTTTTTTCATCTGATATAAAAAATCCATAACTCCAGGTATTAAATAAGGTTTAAATTGTTCACTGCCTAATGCATGACATAAATAAAAATCAAAATATTCAACTTGACACTTCTCTAGCTGTTCATTAAAAATTCTAATTGCGTCTTCTGGACCTTTGATTAACCAACTAGGCATCTTATTCGCTAAATAAAAGGATTCTCTGGGATATTTTTTTAGTGCTTTGCCAATGAATATTTCAGATAATCCATGATGATATGGATATGCAGTATCAAAATAATTCACACCATGCTGGTATGCGTAATCAATCATTTTATATGCCAGTTCTTCATCAATATCTGGTTTATCTTTTGTTAATGTTGGTAATCTCATGCATCCAAAACCTAATAATGACGGATTTTTATCAATACCTTTGAATTTTTTCTGTTTTGATATGACCATATTTTTCACCTCAAATATAATTAGTTTCTTATCTTTAGATTAACATCAAGTGGAATATTTCGCAATAATTTTTTCTGCTGTTTTAATTCCGTCAACCGCCGAGGACATAATTCCTCCAGCATAACCTGCACCTTCACCCATGGGATATAATCCAGATATATTAGATTCATGATTTTCATTTCTTAAAATACGAATTGGTGATGAAGATCTCGTTTCTACACCTGTCAACACTGCATCATCCATCGCAAATCCCTTTATTTTTTTGTCAAAATCAAGTAATGCACTTTTCATTGTATCTGTAATATAACTTGGAAGGATATCTGTCATTTTAACAAAAGTTGTTCCAGGTTTATAAGATGGAGTAACTTTCCCTAATTTTGTACTTTGTATATCATTTAAGAAATCACCAATAAGTTGAATAGGTGCATAATAGTTAGAACCACCCATAATAAAAGCTTTTTGTTCAAATTGTCTTTGATATTCAACTCCAGCTAATGGATGGGATGATTCAAAATCAGTAGGTGAGATATTGACTAAAAGTGCTGAATTTGCATTTTCATGATCTCTTTTACTTTCACTCATACCATTTGTAACGAGTCCACCTTCTTCTGAGGATGCACACATGACATCCCCACCAGGACACATACAAAATGTATAGGCACTTCTATCATTTTTTCCATGATAGCTCAACTTATAGTCTGCAGCACCTAAACTAGGTGAATTGGCATACTCTCCATATTGTGCTTGATTGATAAATGCTTGTGGATGTTCGATACGAACACCAATAGAGAATGCTTTTTGAGTAATACTTATGCTTTTTTGATAAAGAAGTTCAAAAGTATCTCTTGCACTATGACCAATACCTAATAAGCAAATTTCAGTAGGAATAACCTGATTATCATTAACTTTAACTCCAACAAGCTTGTTATTATCAATGATAAAATCAGTAACTTTTGATTCAAATAATATTTGACCCCCATTTTTGATTATTTCTAATCTCATCTTTTTCAAGATGATTTTTAATACATCAGTTCCTACATGAGGTTTATTTATATATAGAATCTCTTGATCAGCACCATGTTCAACTAATGATTCCAAAACCAAACGACATCTTGAATCATTAATTAATGTTGTGAGTTTGCCATCAGAGAATGTCCCTGCTCCACCCTCACCAAATAATATCGTGCTTTTTTCATTATATTGACCAGTATTCCAAAAAGCTTCAACATTTTTCGTTCGAGCATCCACATCGAGTCCTCGTTCTAAAACAATAGGACGATATCCTCTTCTTGATAAGATTAACGCAGCAAATATACCAGAAGGTCCAAATCCAACAATGACTGGTGGATTCTCATGTTTTTCATTACCTTCAGTAACATCTATATATTTCATCAGTGGAGCAATTGATACACCTTTATGCTTCTTTTGGATAAAGGAACGTTCATCTTTCAATTTAAGGTCTATACTATAGACAAAAAAGATGTGATTTTTCTTTCTCGCATCAATTGCTTTTTTAAACAAGTTAATTTCTTCAATATCGCTCATGCTCACATGAAAAGCATATGAAACTAACTTTTTTAGTTGATTCAATTCTTGTTCTTTATTCTCTGCATACTTTAATTCAAGTTTCAAATCAGTTATTCTAATCATTTTAACCTCTATGAACTAGCATTTTTTCCAGCAACGTAACCACTTGACCACGCCCACTGTAAATTATATCCTCCACACAACCCATCAATGTCAAGTACTTCTCCTGTAAAATATAAACCGGATACTAATTTTGATTCTAATGTTTGTGAATTAATCTCATTTACATCAATACCACCAGCAGTAACTTGTGCATCTTCAAAACCTTTACTTCCTGTCACCCTAAACTCCCAATTATAAAGTAAGGAAATTATTTTTTGAATTTCTGAATAATCTAAATCAGAGATCAATGTATTTTGTTTATTAATTCCTGCTTCCTTTATAAGTGCAGAAATTAATCTTTTATTGATCAAGCCTATAAGACTAAAATCAACTGGTTTATCTGAAAATTTTTGAAATCTAATTTCTATTTCTTTTCTTGGGATTGAGTCAATTAAAATAACATTGATTATTGGAGAATCTTTTTGATTAAGTAATTCATTAGCTTTACGACTGATATCTAGGATTGTCGGCCCACTAATGCCATATTTCGTGAATAAGATATCACCAAATTCCTCTTGAACTATTTGATTTCTATTCAACAATTGAACTCTACTTGATATCTTAACTCCATCAAGTTGTTTTAAATAAGGACTCTCTAATGTTAACTTCACTAATGCAGGAAAAATGGTTGTCACATGATGCCCCAGTTTTCTTGCTATTGGGTAACCTAATCCATCACTACCTGTACTTGGCATAGCCTTTCCACCTGTAGCAATAATCACTTTATCTGCTTGATAGTGTTGATTAGATGATGTTGATATATTAAACTTATTTCCTTTTTTTTCTATTGAATTCACTACGACTTCAGTTATTATTTTAATTTCCAAACGATGAAGTTCATATAAAAAAACATCGATGATACTAGACGCTTGTTCTGATAAGGGATAAGCTCTCCCGTAATCTTCAATTTTAGGTGCTATACCAAGTTCTTCAAAAAAGCCAATGGCATCTGAGACTGAAAATTGATTAAGTACAGCATGAACAAAATCAGGATGATTATATGCATCTTTATCTACTTTAATATTGGTGTAATTGCATCTTCCATTTCCAGTTGCTAATATTTTTTTACCTATTCGTGGATTCTTTTCCAATATGGTAACATTCGAACCATTTCTTTTAGCAACAATTGCTGCAAGAATACCCGAGGCTCCACCACCAATGACGAAAATATTCGATTTCTTCATTAAATCACCACCTTAATCTTCTTCCACACTATTATAACATATTGCATAATCAGTATTATATTATTTTGTATAGTCTTAAAAACAGAATAGATACAAGAAAGAGAACAAATTTGTGAAAAAAAATCAAACACCAAATGTGTTTGATCTTTATTTTGTGTATTGCAGCTTCCTAATACACCATATTTTATGGTGGAGTTACTGGGGATTGAACCCAGGACCCCTTGCACGTCAAGCAAGTGCTCTCCCGCTGAGCTATAACTCCAACCAATTTCTATTATACATATTTTTGAATTAAATCAATGAGAAATACTACTTAGCAATCCTTCTCCAAGGACTTACATAACCACCTTTTAGGGTGGAAACCTCATTGGCAACAATAAGGACTTTTTCACTCGTTTTGTCAATCAAATCAATGATGATTTCTTTATTTTTTCTATTTGCAAATACCATTAATACAGTTCGTTCTCTATCTTTACCATGTGCATCAATGCTTGTAACACCATGTCCCGCATCTCTCAATACTTTAGTGATTTCAATTGCTATTTCATTACTGGTGATTACATGGATTAGAACTTTACCAACAGCAACTCTACTTTCAATTAATGAACCAATATAAACACCAATTGCAAAACCTAAAGCATAGATAATACCTTTAAGTGGAGCTTCTAGCATTCCAACAATAACAGTTGATGCAACAAATACCCACAAAAGTACTTCAAAAAAGCCCAAAATACTTCCTGGTTTACGATATCCTTTGTTTATTAGAATCATACGCATCGTACCAATGGACACTTCAATAATCTTCGAGAAGAAAATTAATGCAAGCTGCCAAAGAGGTACAGATGTAAAGAAATTTAGAATGGAATCCCACATGTTTTTATCACCGCTCTTATTATAACACTATGTCTCTTTTTAGCAAGAGAAAAATATTGAAAATTTTACAATATTGAGAAGTATAAAAAACATGACATTATTTGATTTTTATTATTTGTTTTTCAATTCTTTCTTTTAGATTTATTATTTTTATTGAAATGAGCTTAATAGTTTCAACCATTGCCTCATCACCCATGCCTGTAGGATCATCTAAACCCCAATCTTCTCGATATTGACAAGGTAGTGCAGGACACTCAACATGACAACCCATGGTAATTAATAAATCAATGTCAGATGGCAATTCATCAATGAGTTTAGAACTTTGGGTTTTGTTCATATCATAGCCATAAATCTCTCTTACTTTTCTTACAGCATCCTGATTAATTTGTGGCTTTGTTTCGGTTCCACCACTATAGGCATCAAAAAAGTCTGAATACTCTAACTTGGTTAAAGCTTCAGCAATTTGACTTCTACAACTATTATGAACACAAACATAAGCAATTTTATATTTTCTTATCATAAATCTTAAACTTGAAATCGCTTTATTAAAGCCTTAGCATCTTCTACTGATAGCAATCTTCCTGATGAAACAGCCTTACCGTCAATAACCATACCAGGTGTTGACATGACACCATATTTCATGATTTCATTGGTATTAGAAACCTGTTCTACTTCTTCATTTATTCCCATTTGTTTTGCTGCTTCAACGATATTTAAATAATTTTGTGTTGATCTTGAACAACACCCACCTAATGCTTTGATTTCCATTTTTATTACCTCCGTTTAGATAAATAGATATTCTATAATATTAAAGACATAACCAATAATAATAATTCCAATGACAACAATTGATGCAAAAGCAATTAGTAATTTTGGTTTAACAACTTTTCTTAGCATAATCATTGATGGTATTGATAAGGTTGTTACAGCCATCATAAACGCTAAGATAGTTCCTAATCCTGCCTGTTTGATATATAGTGCTTCAGCTACTGGAATAGCTCCAAAGATATCAGCATACATCGGTGCTCCAGCGATAACAGCAAATAGTACTGAAAAGATATTTTGAGAGCCCAATAAGGATTCAATAAAACTTTGTGGAATTGCGTTATGAATGACACTTCCAATTAGTACTCCAATTAGAATATAGAGAACTACTTTTTTATAAGTGAAAATCATTTGATCTTTCGCATAAGCAAAACGTTCTTTTTGAGAGAGTTTGATGGAATCCATATCTACATTCTCACCCTCAAGCACAAAAGGTTCAATTTGTTTTCCCCATCCAGTTTTCTCAATAATTGTTCCACCAATGACAGCAAGTACCAACCCTACAATGACATACGCTAGTGCTACTTTAAAACCGAAGATTGATGTTAGTAATACAAATGCACCGAGATCCACCAAAGGACTTGATATTAAAAATGAAAATGTGACTCCAGATGTTAATCCTGCTCTCGTAAATCCAATGAATAAAGGAATTGATGAACAACTACAAAATGGTGTGATGGTTCCCATGAGTGCACCAAGTGTGTTTGCTCCTATACCATGATACCTTGATAAGATCTTTTTTGTTCTTTCGGGTGGAAAATAACTTTGTATATATGAAATAAGAAAGATAAGAACGCATAAGAGAATCCCAATCTTGATAAAATCAAAGAAAAAGAACTGAAGTGCATTTCCAAATTGACTTTCAAGAAATGTTTGGCCAAATATAAATTGAATCAAATCACCAACTAAATCATTAAGCCAT
>CAZVDQ010000037.1:0-14777 GCA_964625435.1 uncultured Mariniplasma sp. | reverse complement strand
ATTAAATTTTTATTAAATCGACAAAACTTTGTGTTTATTACAAATATTCTTTTTTGTTTATAATTATTATTCATTCATAAATCAAACAAAAAAGGGCTTTATTGTGCTATCTATGTCAATAATTACAACAATTTATGATACGGTTCTTTGTACTATTATTAATTGTAATTTATTATTATTTGTATATTATAATATTATCTAATGCTCAATCTCTTTAGCACTTTAACATAAAAAAGAGTTTACTCCACAAATGAAATAAACTTTTTTTATATAAATTGAATTGTTAGCCATCGTAATCTCGATGCTTTAATGACATTCATTACAGATTTCTATTGTTAGATACCTTGTTGTAGCATGGCCTCATATACTTTAAGAAATCCTGCGATATTTGCACCAGTGACAAGGTCATCTGGTTTTCCCGTGTACATCACTGAAGCTTCATAACATCTTTTAAAGATATTTTTCATAATCACATGAAGTTTTGCATCAACTTCTTCAAAAGTCCAGTTTTGGAATGTTGCATTTTGAGCCATTTCAAGTCCAGAAACAGCCACACCACCTGCATTTGAAGCTTTCCCAGGAGCAAATAAAACGTTATTTTCTTGGAAATATTTTGTTGCTTCATTCATTGTCGGCATGTTAGCACCTTCTGCTACTAACCAGCATCCTCTTGAAACAAGTTCTTTTGCTGAATCTAAGTGGATTTCATTTTGTGTAGCACAAGGCATTGCGATATCACATGGAATTTTCCAAATATCTTTAGTCACTGGACTGAAAGTAGCGTCTGGATGATATTCTCTGTATTGATCCATCACAACTAAATTCGTTTTTGATAATGTTTTAATTAGTTCTAAATCAATACCGTTTTCATCGTGGATAACACCAGAAATATCACTCATACCAACCACTTTTCCACCAAGTTCAATGACTTTTGCAGCTGCCATTGATCCAACTTTACCTGCACCACTAATAATGACTCTTTTATCTTTAAAAGTATCATTTTTATATGTTTTTAACATTTCTTCAACGAAATAGCATAGACCGTATCCTGTCGCTTCAGCTCTGCCGAGTGAACCTCCGGATGCGATACCTTTAGAAGTGAATGTACCACTAAATTCGTTTTCAATTCGTTTGTACATTCCATACATATAACCTATTTCTCTCGCTCCAACACCTAAATCACCAGCGGGAACGTCCATTCTTGGACCAATATGTCTATATAATTCAAGAATATAATTTTGGCAAAATCTCATAATTTCATTATCACTTTTACCAGCGGGATCAAAATCAGATCCACCTTTTGCTCCACCCATAGGAAGACAAGTTAATGAATTCTTAAAAGTTTGTTCAAAACCTAAGAATTTCATAATGGATTCATTGACAGAATGATGAAAACGAATTCCACCCTTATATGGCCCAATTGCTGAATTATATTGAACTCTCATTGCACGGTTGACTCTAACGTTGCCAGCGTCATCTACCCATGAAACTCTAAACTTGATAATTCTTTCAGGTTCAACAATTCTTTCAATAATTGCATTCTTTTCAATTCTCGGATCTTTTTCTACCAAAATATCCATTGAAGCTAAAAATTCTTCAACTGCTTGGAGAAATTCTTTTTGATCATAATACCGTTGAGACAACTTTTCATAGAAATCATTAAGATACATACTTTTAAACAATTCGAATTACCTCTCTTTTCTTATTATAATATGCGAAAATTCGCATGCATTCATGTAACAAAAACTGGCGGTTTGGCGATTTTAGCCGTCAAGAGTTAAACATTTTTTTATAGTTTGTTCAATAATCGCCTGAGACATGAAAAAAAAGCATTGGATTGAACGGTTATTGCAAAGATTAAATTGCTCATCTATCTCTATATTCTATTATACAATGAAAGCGCTTTATTACAACCCATGATTCGCGATATTGTATGGAAAATTGATTAATTTGTTTACCAAATAAATAAAATGGGTCGTTTTAATTTTCTTGCACTTCATGTTCTTGGTAGTTATTGTGTCGTATTTGATTATTTGTTAGTATAAATTAAATAGGAGATAGCCTCTAAATATCTATTTGAATTGATGATGGTTATACCATGAAATATAAGCATCAATTGTTTTATCGAGTAAGATAATGTATTTATTACCCATTGTTTAAATCTCGCTTAGTCCAAACAATAAAAAAGCCCAATGGTCTTTTTTTGTTGTTCATATCATTAGGTGATTCGTTCAGATATAAAATTCTTTTTGATTATTTTGATGGAGTATAAATTTTAACTATCTTATTTATAATTACAATAGCTATTGTAAATAACCCTATAAATGTTGATATGATAAATGTTGATTCAACACTATTATAGTTAAATATTTGTTGGAATAAACTATTAATTAATGGCGAAGAAAATTGTCCCAAAAATGAGAATATTGATACAATCGCCAAGGACAAGGTCACATCATTTTTAGAACTGTCAAGCGATGTTTGTAAATAAATTATTGGAGGAACAATACCCATACCAAATCCTACAAGGATTAATGCAAGAGACACTTCAAATAGATTTGTTGAAAGGCCTATACCAAACATTCCTAACGTTAATAAAGAAAGTCCAAATAAAACAGTTCCGCCTTTTAGTAATGCTCTTAATCTGTGAAATATAATACCAAAAAAGAAAGAGCCCAAAGTCACAATAGATATTAATAATCCAGTTGTAGCTCCACCACCAAATTTATTAGTTGATATAAAATATCCTAATCCTGAAGGTACCGCAAAAAAAGTAAGTATCATCATATAATGACCAATGCCTAACATCCATACGTTTTTATTTATTTGTATTTTATGTGTTTCTTTTGGTGGTATATCTTGATCAGGTAAATAAATTATCACTAAAAATAAAACCACAAAAGCAAGTATATAAACTAGAAACGGAAATCTCCAACCATACACAGTTAGTAACCCTGCGAATATCGTAGCTATGATTCCGCCTAAGTTATTAAACGCAGATGAATAGCCCATCATTTTTACTCGTTCACTTCCAGTAAAGAAATCTGCAATAATACCTCTTGTTAATGGAATTAAGACACCAATTCCAATACCCATTATTGCTCTAAATACTAATAATAAATAGATTGAATTTTGCAATCCTCCACCTAATCCACCTATTAAATATAATGTTAATCCTATATACAACAAATGTTTCTTTTTGATAAAAAAAATTAATTTACCCGTGATCAGTGCTACTGGAATAATAAATATAGCTGGTAAAGATATAATCATCTTAATCATTAATTCACTAGAGTTACTAAAATATTCACCAATATATGGTAAAACAGGCGAAACTGCAGCACTTGACATAATAACAAGTAATGAGATACTTAAAATCGCTATTTTCTGCATTTTGTTCATAAAGTTAACCTACAATCTTTCCGAAAGTATAACACAATTATAAATCAAAAAAATGTAAAAAACTATTTAAATATTAATATATAGATTTTCCCCTATTTAATTATCAAGTTCATAACTCGGATATTTCATTGTAAATCCTTGTTTATTGATCTTAAATAAAATCAACCATTTTTGGTTGATTTTTTGGCTTTACTAAAAAAAGTACAAGAAAACTTGAGAGGCTAAAAATGGTCCCAAAAAGACGACCCGAAATTAACCCACTTACTTTAGGTTTTTTTGGCCTTATTAGGCTATTATTTTTTTACACTATTTTCGGATTGTACTCTTTATATATTTATCATCGTCAATAACTACAATTTCTGCTTTACTAATATTATTTGCATGATTCTTTATACTTCAATCAAATTATTTCTTGTTAATCCATTGGAACATAGTAAAATCATTCCCTGTATTTCTTTTCAAACTATGCAAAGTAGATTGGTAGAGTTAGTCGAGTTTTGTCCCGCATTCTCCACAAAATCTTGTTTCTGCAGGATTGTTTGCTCCACAATTAGGGCACTTAATCATTTCTAATGAAGCTCCACAATTGTTACAAAACTTGCCTTCTCCAGCAGGTTTTCCACATTTTGGACAGACTGTCTGTTTGCTTTCAATCTCACCTGTGAATACTTGAGTACCAGCAGCTTTTCCATATATATCTTGAACTGCTTTCTGTGCTTTTGCAGCAGCCACTTCAACATTGATTCTAGGTGCATCATCAACACATAATCCTTCTTGTTCGTTCCAGTCATTTTCACAGACCCACTTTTTACATTTAGGACAACGATGAAAATGAGATTTTGCCTCGTTTTGTGCAAGCTCAAATGCAGATTCATGCTCTTTATGCCACTTTGGAGACATTCCATTGAATTTTTCAGTCAGAACATCCGTACTTCTTTGTATTGCATAGCCTTCGCTTGATTTTCCTAATAAAGAAACCCCAATAGAAGCCATTTTACCGAAGCCTCGAAAAAATCCAGCTTTCTTATGAGATTTTGACTCGATAAATTCGGTTTTATAACCTTCCTTACAAAGATCACAAAAAAATGTGAATTGAAATCCTGCTTCTGTACTATTATCAGCGAAATTGTCGCTAAATGCTTGTAAAGCCATAGCTATATCCTCCTTATTTTTTTAATGGTTTCCCACACTTAATACATTTTTCATTAGTTAGTGCTTGTTCTGTTTTGCATTTGGAACATACGGCTGTCAACCTAGCGTCACAGTGCTCACAATAATCCCCCATAAATGTCATTTTGCCACATTTAGGACATTTGACTTCTAAAGTTTGTCCGCAATTGCTACAAACCTTCCAATCTTCTTGAATTGGTGTATGGCATTTAGGACATCTGAGAGGTCCCAAAGGGTTTACTTTACCACATTTTGGGCAGACCTTTGAATCTGCTTCAATTAATTCATTACAGTAACGACATGGATGTTTGTATCCTGGCATTTCTCTACCTCTTTCCTGGTTTCTCAATGAAACCTATTATCAAAATAATCTAATCATTCCTATTACAAAGAGTCTTTTTTCCGACTTTTTTCCCATTTATCTTTATCACTTGTCGCAGTAACATTAAATGTCAATAAATCGATCACATCCGTTTTCCATTGCTCAAAAGATGAATGTACAATTCTTCCAATAAATGATTCTCTCAAAATTTTTAGTTCAGGAATATTGATCATTGCAGTTTTATATTTTTGATATTCGGGCTCTTCAAGTTTTTCTTCAGCTAAATATATGGGTTCTCTTCTGAAATTAATTGCAAGCATACATCGATTTACTTGTGTGAGATAATCATCTGTCTTTTGATGCAAATAACTTAGATCTTTCACTTTAGCATAGTCATTTCTACTAATGATTCTAAAGAAGTATGTTGCTTTTCCTCCCCCATCGCTAGAAATAGATTCCATAGCGATTGCATTTCCAGGGATTGTTGAATCATTACTGTAAATCGGAATCAAAAACCAGATATATTCACCCGTAAGATCACCCATGAGTCCTTGTTTCAAACCAATGCACATCTTATCTTTTTTGGCTATTGACTTAAATAATTCATATTCATCCTTAATTTCTGTTCTTTTGATTTTTTCTTCTAGTTCACTCCAAATAGTAGATGAAATTGCTTCCAAATCTGTACGTTTTGCAGCTTTTCCATCCTTCATAAATTTGGATACTTTTCTAATAATTAAAGGACTCGCTTTTGGAAGTAGTTTTTTTAAAGAAGTTTGTGTCTCTAAGGAAATTTCATTCATCACCTCAGTGAATGTCTTCACAAAAGAGCTATATTGTCTTCCCATTTTGGAGAATATAAACTGATCGTCATATTCAGTTAAAATGTTTAATGTGTTATTTTCTGCTTTGATTTCAATAATATCTCCATAAGGTATCCTTAATGGTTCCTTCGAATCAGAAATCATGATTAATGCAGAATCATATAGTTTAGGCTGGCATTGCCCATTTTCTCTTATTTTAGTGCTCTTATTAATATGCACATATTCTGCTTCGGTTCCTGATTTTCTCAAAGTTTCATCCATTAACATGTCTTTGAGTAATAATGCATTTCTCAATTTAAGAAATACTCTTAAAAAATCTTCAAAGCGATACCCTAAGTTAAAAATAATCAATTGTTCACTTGAATAGAGGTTGATTTGTATTTTGTATTGCTCACTTGAGATACTCATAATATCTCTAAATGGTATCAACAAAGCATCTTTAAATTTTGTATATAGTGAAAAATTTTCTTCGTTGAGTAAAACTTTGGCATCCCCATCTTCTATCTTGTCCCCATTTTCATCTTTAAGTAAATAACTCGATGGACACTCCATAATGGTATTCAATTCTTTTTCTTCATCCATTAATATATTCTCCTTTTTATAAATGATTATTTTCTGTGAAAATTCACATCGATTTCATTTAATAATTATATTCAGATATTACCCTGAGTAATTCCATTCAACATGGCAATCATCAGGATTCCAATTTGAATCCCACCCAGAAGGTATGCTTGGAGCCTCTACGTTTATAGTTAAGTTCAAACAGTCATCAAATGCGTATTCTCCTATGCTTGTCACTCCTGCTGGAATAATGATACCTGTTAAAGATCTCACATTATAGAATGCATGATCTCCTATACTTGTCACTCCTGCTGGAATAATGATATCTGTTAGGGAAATTGCATAATTGAATGCATATGCCCCTATACTTGTCAACTGACTGCCTGCTTCAAAAGTAACACTTGTAAGTGCATATGCACCAGAGAATGCCCTATATCCAATACTCGTCACTCCTGCTGGAATAATGATACTTGTTAAGGCACTTGCATCAAAGAATACATTATTCCCTAAGTGTGTCACTCCTGCTGGAATAACAATGCTTGTTAAAGCACTTGTATAAGCGAATGCCAAATCTCCTATAAGTGTCAACTGACTGCCTGCTTCAAAAGTAACACTTGTAAGAGCACTTGCATTATTGAATGCGCCATCTCCTATACTTGTCACTCCTGCTGGAATAAGTATGCTTATTAAGGCACTTGCATAACCAAATAAACCACTTTCTATACTTGTCAACTGACTGCCTGCTTCAAAAGTAACACTCGTAAGAGCCCATGTATCACGGAATGCACTGCTTCCTATACTTGTCACTCCTGCTGGAATAATGATACTTGTAAGAGCATGTGTATAAGCAAATGCATTCTTTCCTATGCTTGTCACTCCGTTCGGAATAATAATACTTGTTAAAGATATTGCATCAAAGAATAAACCACTTTCTATACTTGTCAACTGACTTCCTTCTTCAAAAGTAACACTTGTAAGAACAGTTGTACTTTTGAATG
Source organism: uncultured Mariniplasma sp. (assembly GCA_964625435.1). Lineage (GTDB taxonomy): Bacteria > Bacillota_I > Bacilli_A > Acholeplasmatales > Acholeplasmataceae > Peloplasma. The sequence continues at coordinate 7,500 of CAZVDQ010000037.1, read as the reverse complement.
CATCGTATCCTATATTTGTCACTCCTGCTGGAATAATAATATTTGTTAGGGATGTTGCATAAGAGAATGCTCGATTTTCTATACTTATCAACTGACTGCCTGCTTCAAAAGTAACGCTTGCAAGAGCAGTTGTTCTACCGAATGCATACTCTCCTATACTTGTTACTCCTGATGGAATAATAATGCTTTTTAAGGAAATTGTGGATTGGAAAGCCCAATCTCCAATTTTTGTCAACTGACTTCCTGCTTCAAAAGTAACACTTGTAAGAGCAGTTGCATCACAGAATGCATACTCTTCTATACTTGTTATTCCCACTGGAATAATGGCACTTGTTATATTTGTGTTACCATCAAATGCATTGGAACCAATACTTGTTACAGGTAACCCTAAATATGTTTCTGGGATTACAATATCTATCTCAGTTCCAATGTATCCTATGATTTCATAAGTATTATCTTCTTTCAAAGAAAATATAAACTCAGATTCTTCATTTATTTCAATCCATTTTGCATATAAAGTGATATTTTCTAAAGGCATTGTAGTAAATGTGTATGCTGTTGTTAATCCAATATCGCTATACCATCCGTCAAATGTATAACCAGTTCTTGTTGGAATTGCAGGAGCTGTTATCGTTATTCCACTTTCTTGGAGGATTGGATCAACACTACTTCCACCGTTAGCTTCGAAAATGATTGATATTTGATTATATCCCCAATCAACATGACAATCACTAGGATTCCAATTCAAATCCCATCCAACAGGTTTGCTTGTAACTTCTGCGCTGATCACTAGGCTGGAACAACCTGAAAAGGTATAAAAACCAACATTCAAAACACTATTCGGAATATAAATACTTGGCAAACTACTGCAATCAGAAAAAGCCGTATCACCTATACTAATAACACTGGAAGGAACATTGATAGATATCAAATTAATACATCCATTAAATGCTCCCATACCAAATAACGTAATACTATTTGGAACAATCACGTTTGTGATATTTGTACAATCAGAGAAGGCATATGAACCAATACTTGTTACAGGTTTTCCCAAGAATGAAGACGGAATCGCGATATTAGTCTGATCCCCAATATATGAGAACACTTCATATGTATTATCTTCTTTTAAAGTAAAGTCATATAAATTTGTATCATTTGAAGGCATTAAATCTATTGTAAATTGACCAATTTCACTAGATGAATACAATTTAATCGCGAAATAATAATGCAGGTCTTTCTCATAATCATAATAGATTGCGAAATTATCAGATTGCCCGCCGCCATCCTCATGAGTTATCTCGTTCAAACGAGCATCATATAAATAGCCATATGTATCAAATAAACCACTCGAGAATATATAATAGTTCCCAGATTCTAATGGTGTGAATTTAAAATATACCATTTGACCTTCTGAGTCAATCTCTACTAATTTCTGATCATCAATATCGATTGAATATGCAGTTTCAAATGATGTTCCATCCATGAGTGGTGGAGTATCACTCCAAAAAGCATACAAAGTTGTCTTGCTTGAATCAGATGTGTAATATGGAAAATTAATCTTTTCACCACTTAATTCTATATTATCAAACCATCCAATAAAATAGAAATTTTCTTTTGTCGAAATCGGCTCATCCATGATGAAATAACCATTTATATTCTCGATAGATGATCCACCATTTTCTTCGAAAGTAAATTCACGAGAAATAATATCTATTCCCCAATAAATTGGACGATCACCAAGATTCCAACCAGCTACCCAACCCGAAGGTTCAGTTGTTGCTTCAGCGAATATGACTAAAGAAGGACACTGATAAAAAGCTCCCCAAGCTATGTTTGTAATCTCAATTGGTATTATTATACTTCCCAAAGTATTAAAATCATTAAACACTGAAGTGATTATACTGGTGACTGAAATTCCTAAATGTGCTCTCGGGATAACGATATTTGTCTCAGTTCCAGTATATCCTGTTATTTCATAAGTATTATCTTCTTTCAATGAAAACGTAAATTCAGATTCCTCACTTATTTCAATCCATTTCGCATATAAAGTGATATTTTCTTCAGGCATTGTAGTAAATGTGTATGCTGTTGTTAATTCAATATCGCTATACCATCCGTCAAATGTATAACCAGCTTTTGTTGGAATCATGGGTGCTGTGATTGTTGTTCCACTTTCTTGGGAGATTGGATCAACATCACTTCCACCATTTACTTCAAAAACAATTGATATCTGATTAGTTAAATTATATCCCCAAACAACAGGACAATTTGAGGGATTCCAGTTCAAATCCCACCCAGAAGGTTCGCTTAAAGCTTCTGCGTTAATAGTTAAGTCGACACAATTGTAGAATGCATATTCTCCCATACTTGTTACTTCTGCTGGAATAATGATACTCGTGAGATTGTATGCACTATCGAATGCACGATCTCCTATACTTGTCAGCTGACTGCCTTTTTCAAAAATGATACTCGTAAGGACAAATGCATCAGTGAAGGCATGATTTCCTATGCTTGTCACTCCTGCTGGAATCACGATATTTGTTAAAGAAACTACACCATAGAATGCATAATCTCCTATACTCATCAACTGGCTTTCTTCTTCAAAAATAACACTTGTAAGAGCGGTTGTATCTTGAAATGCACGTTCTCCAATGCTTGTCACTCCTGCTGGAATACTGACATTTGTTAAAGAATGTGCACCATGGAACGCACTATATCCTATACTTGTCACTCCTGCTGGAATAATGATATTTGTTATACTATCATTACCATAAAATGCACGATATCCAATGCTTGCTACAGGTAGCCCTAAATATGTTGATGGGATAACAATATCTGTTTCAGTTCCAGTATATCCTGTAATTTCGTAAGTATTATCTTCTTTCAATGAAAATGTAAATTCAGATTCTTCACTTGTTTCAATCCATTTCGCATATAAAGTGATATTTTCTTCAGGCATTATAGTAAACATGTATGCCACTGTTAATCCAATATCACTATACCATCCGTTAAATGTATAACCAGTTTTTGTTGGGATTGAGGGAGCTGTAATCGTTGTTCCACTTTCTTGGAGAATTGGATCAACATCACTTCCACCATTCACTTCAAAAACAATCGATATTTGATTAGTTAAATTATATCCCCAGACTACAGGCCGTGAATCAAGATTCCAGGTTGAAGTCCACCCAGAAGGCTTGCTTGGAGCTTCTGCATATATAGTCAAATTGGCACAGTTATCGAATGCATAATCTCCTATACTTATCACTCCTGCTGGAATAATAACACTCGTTAAGGAACTCGCATTATAAAATGCTTGATCTCTTATACTTGTCACTCCTGTTGGAATGTTGATACTTGTTAAAGATATTGCATTTTGGAACATACTATATCCTATACTTGTCAATTGACTGCCTGCTTCAAAAGTAACACTTGTTAGGTGACTTGCATTATCAAATGAATGATCGCCTATACTTGTCACTCCTGCTGGAATTATGATACTTGTTAAGGAGCTTGTATTATAAAATGCACGATCTCCTATACTCGTCAACTGACTGCCTTCTTCAAAGATAACACTTGTAATATCGGATGCACAATAGAATGCACGATCTCCAATGCTTATCACTCCTGCTGGAATAATGATACTTGTTATACTTGCATTGCTATCAAAAGCATTAGCACCAATGCTTGTTATAAGTAATCCTAAATATGTTGATGGGATAACAATATCTGTTTCAGTTCCAGTATATCCTGCTATTTCATAAGTTTGATCTTCTTTCAATGAAAATGTAAATTCAGATTCTTCACTTGTTTCAATCCATTTCGCATATAAAGTGATATTTTCTTCAGGCATTATAGTAAACATGTATGCCATTGTTAATCCAATATCACTATACCATCCGTCAAATGTATAACCAGTTCTCGATGGAATCGGGGGAGCTGTAATCGTTATTCCACTTTCTTGTAGGATTGGATCAACACTACTCCCACCACCTACCTCAAAGGTTATTGTATATTGAATAATTATCCATTTCGCATAAACTGTTATTTCTGTCGTTGTTAATAATTCACTAAAAGAAAAGGGTGTTACCATTGCCTCATCGACATACCATCCCTCGAAAATCGATCCTTGTTTCACGGGTGTCGGTAATTCAAAACTCGCATCTTCAGCACTGACAACTATGTTGTCAATTTCATTTCCTCCATCTGTTTGAAAGTGAATCGTAATCGTTTGACCGCTTGTACATCCATTAATAGAAAAGATAACCAATATTAGAGCAAGTAGCGTAAATAATTTTTTCATAGCGTAAACTCCTTTACATTTTAAATGCATAAAAAAACAAAAATGACACATCAGAGACTTACTTCTCGGTTGTGTCAATCCATTATTAGTGCATAGCTCTTTCTTTTTCTATACTATCTAACTGGGTATTCCTTAATTGTGTTTTTTCATGATAATTGGTTATATACGAGTTTAAAATACCCCAAAATAACAATCAAATATAAAGTATAATATTCAAAAATAAACCCAGAATGGAAAAATCCGCGTGACAGGCAAAAAGTAGGAACATGACTTAACTGGTTCCATTTTTGGGAATGCATTCATGGTGTTTTTATATATTTCTTAATCTTTCTTTAATTATACAACTTTTTTTAATTATATTACAATTAATTCATAAATAACATAAATAACAACTTTTTAACAGCGGTCTATCTACATCTTTGTTATGTTGTTTTAGTAGGGCTAAAAATCCTTTAATGACTAATTCCCATTTGTTTTGATCTCTACTAATAAAGGAGGTTCATGATATTTTTATATTTGTTTCTAATTCTTTTTTAAATCAAATTATCTGGTGCAGGTAAGACGACCCAAAATTTATACGCTTGTTTTAGGTTCTTTTTGTTTTTATTAAGTTATTATATATATTCTAAAAATCTAATTTTGGTGAGATTCTTTTTCTTTCATTAAACTAGTTTTCATCATACTTGGTGGTGTTAAATATAACTTAGGAAATGTCTTCTTGTCTGCTTTATAATTAAACAAGATTAATATTGATTGAATTATACCTAAAATAACGAGTAATCCCAATACGTAATCATATCCTAATTTATCAATTATTAACCCGCATATAACGGTACTTATATTTGCTCCAACAAAATAGCCCAAAAAGCCTATTGAAGATAATCTTCCTCTATGAGATCCGGGAACTCTTCTGCTCATATATGGTGCAGAACCAACCGTATTTATAACTTCCGCTAAAGTGAAAACAAATATAAAAATAAAGAACAAGTATAGAGCATTGACTCTAAAAATTATTAAAAAACTTAACCCGAAAAGTAATGCACCTATTGCCATTTTTTGTAGTTCATATTTTTTTCTTAATACATAAGTTATTATCGGAGTCAAAACAATTACCGCAATCCCATTAGCACTGGAGATAAAGCCAAAATACATCGCTCCTAAATCTTCGCCAAAGATATGTATAACATAAGCTGGTAATGTAAACGTCCATTGTGTGTAAATAAAAGCACCAATAGAACTTATAAAAATAAAATATAAAATTGGTTTTCTTTCTGACAATATCTTGAAAATTGATTGTTTTTCATCAATGTGATCTTCGTATACGTTCTTATCTTCTTCCTTGATTTCCTCATGTTTATAAACTTTAACCATAAATATAATCATGAACGTTGAAGTAATCGTGGTAAAACCATCTATAACAAAAGCTATGCTTAAATAATTTGTAAAAAGTAATCCAGCTATAGCTGCCCCAAATGCAAATCCTAAATTAAATCCTAGATATGCCAGTGAAAAAACTTTTTCTCTTTCAGCGGGTAAGGTAGATTCTGCAATTAAAGCATCGAATGCTGGTCCTTCCATAGTTGCGAAGAATCCAGATACAACAAGAAAATAAATCATTGCTTCATGCGGTTGAACAATCGCACAAGCAAAAAAGAATGAAACGCTTATAATATCTAAGATAATTATGATTTTTTTTCGATTGAACTTGTCGGCTATTTTTCCACCAATTAAATTGGCAACTAGCATCAAAATCGATACAATCGCCATTAGAGAACCAGCGTGTAACATGGTATAGCCTAATTTAACAGTAAGAATCAACGTAAGCATCGGAAATATGAAAGCCCCCATGCTCGTTACTAAGCGAGCGAAAAATAATACGTAGGCTGATTTAGACAGTCCACGGTATTGATTAAATATACTAGCTATCTTTTGTCTTAATGATTGTGTCTCCATTGATGAATTCTCCCAAAATAAAAAGTACTATAATTAGTTAAATTATAGCACTTATATATTACTTATTTACTTCAACTTCTAAAATATATATAGAAATCCCGTGAAACCACTATTTATATCATCAATATCAAGTCATCTGGTGCAGATAAGACGACCCGAAATTAACCCACTTACTTTTAAGTATTTTCATCTTTGTTAAGCCATCTTTATTCGAGTTAATTTTCTAATATTTGATCTCTTTTAAGTCAAAATCGTAACTTTTAAGCCTAAAACCAGATTAAATCACCCATAGTTATGCTTTATTTTATGATTTAAATATATTTAATAACTGAATATTCTTATACACAACTTCTTTTCCAACACGCTCTGATACAAGAAAACCTTCTTTTTCTAATGCTTTTAAATATTTAGTAGCTGTCGGTCTTGAAATATGCAATTCATTTCTGAAAAACTCATTTTTTGTATAGAGATATCCAAATAAGTGATGAACCAGTTCTTCAGAATACATATCTTCTAATCTTGTTTTCATTTCTGCTTTTGTCATATTAATCAATTCATTGATTCTTAAGATCAAATCAATCGTATATCTTGATGTTTCAATCACTCCTTCAAGAATGAACATCACCATTTTGGTGATACTTATAATATTTTCATTACATTCTTTTAGCAGTTCGTAGTATTCACCCTTATTTTCGATAATATATTTACTCAAATACAAAATCGGACTCTGAATTTTATTTTTTAATACTAAATAAAGAATGTTTAGTATTCTTCCTGTTCTTCCGTTTCCATCGTAGAAAGGATGAATGCTCTCAAATTGATAATGAATCAAAGCCATATTGATTAAAGGATCATAATCATTTTCTATATTCAGGTAATCTTCTAGGTTTTTAAGAAGTTCTCTAATTTCAGTTTCATCTTGTGGCGGTGTATGGACGATTTCATTTGTGTCCATATTCATAATGACTGTTCCAGGAAGTTTTCGTATACCTCCTTTATTCGGCTCAATCAGTTCTTGAATTTTCACTATAGAATTGGTACTGATAAACTTTTTGCTATTTAATTCTTTATATCCGTATTCTATTGCTCTCTTATAATTCAAGACTTCTTTTGATGCTTTGCTAATGGTTGCTTTAGACACCAGTTCTTTATAGATATCTTCATATGTAGTTATGATATTTTCTATTGCTGAAGAGTCTTTTGATTCACTCACATTAATTAAGCTCAAGATTAAATTAGGATTAGGA
>CAZVDQ010000036.1:0-15424 GCA_964625435.1 uncultured Mariniplasma sp. | reverse complement strand
ACTCACATGCCTTTCACGCATGCACTCATGGGTTCGAATCCCATACGGGTCACCACTACTAGCCGAGTGAGTCTATCACAGATTGTGATAGGCTTTTTTTGTCTTTGTCAGGCTGTTAAGTCGATAAGAATTCATTAGCATTTTACATTTTTTATTGTATCAAAAAAAGCTAGTCTAAAAGGGAGAATCGTTGTCTTTTTAGCCATTTAGGTGCTACACTCCCGTTTTCAAAAAACTTATGCGAACATAAGTGATTTTTCGTTTGTATCTTGGAAGTGCAAGTAAGGTTCACAATAATTAGAAAAATAATTGACTTATCTACACATAAGTTTTAGGTGTAACACTTATTTTCAGCGTGGTACGCGTGGTTTACGTGGTAAAATTATGAAATTAACCATATGTAAAAATAGATTTTTATGATATTATAAAAGCAAATATGATTTGGGGGTAGATTATATGAAAAATAGTCAATTCATAACAAGAATAATTTTCATTCTTATGGTAATTTTTGGCTTCGGGTTCAATTTCTTAGATGGCTTTGGGTATGGTTATGAAGAACCACTCACACGCGATGCATTTATTTGTGCTGTGATTGGCTTTGTTGGATCACTCGGATTACTACTTGAATTACATCATCATTATTTAAAGCAAAAAAAATAAAATGCTATATATAGTTCACGGACTGTAAACCGTTACGGGTCACCACTATTAGCCGAGTAAGTCTATCTCATACTAGAGATAGGCTTTTTTTGTCTTTGTTAGGCTGTTAAGTCGATGAGAATTCATGGCAAAATTGCGATCTAATAAACTACAAAAATTGCCATTTCCCCATCTATATTCGTTAACTTTTTAGTCATTTAGGGTCTACACTCCTGTTTCATTAAACTTATATGCAAATAAGCAAAATTGTTACATAAAAAAGGAAATCCATTGCTTATATGTGAAACGTGAGAAAAACAGTGACTTATGTGTAGATAAGTTTTAGGTCTTTTATCAAAATATGGCGTGGTATGCGTGGTAAATTCAGCTCAAAGGAATAAACTATAGTTTAATGCACCGTTAGAATTCGGTATAGTTTTCTTTGCTTTTTATATGTTATATGGTGCATTAAATAGTGAAAAAATGAAAGTGCATTAGAGTTTTCATATAATGCACTATTCAGCCTGCTAATTAGTTCTAATTGGATTTCACATAAGAAGTAGTATTGAAAGAGTAAAAGTGGTAAAATAGAATAAATATACTTTGTATAAGGCGGTAATTGAATGAGATATATTAGAAAACTTATGGGGATAGGCATCTTTATAATTGTAATCATATTAACAGGATGTACACAAAGTGTTGAGTACACAATTAACTTTGATAGTAACGGAGGAACTGAAGTTCTTTCTGTAAATACTGATGATAGTTCAACTATAACTATTCCTGATAATCCAACGAAAGAAGGATTTGTTTTTGGTGGTTGGTATTGGGATAATGACGCTTTTCAAAATCCTTTTTCAGCGAATTCACTTTTAGATACGCCAGTCTCAAGTGATATGACGGTTTATGCTAAATGGAGTCCAATTATTCCACCTGTTTATGTTTATTCGATTACATATCTATTAGATGGGGGAACCAATAATCAAAGTAATCCGGTAACTTTTGACAGTGAGACAGTCACTTTAGCTATTGTAGATCCAGCAAAAGAAGGATATACCTTTGATTCATGGTATAGTGATGAGGCATTTAATACAGCTTTTAATTTCTCAGCGCTACCCAACGCAGATATTACATTATATGCAAAATGGATTGTCAATAGTTATACATTGCAATACCTAGATAATGATGGTACGATCCTGCAAACTGCAGAATATGATTTCGGGGCGAGTTTGAATGATGTTACTGCACCTATAGCATCTAAGGAAGGATATGATTTTGTTGAATGGAATCAGGATCTTCCTTTAACAATGCCTGCAAGGGATCTTATGATCACAGCGCGTTATGTTATCAAGGAATATACAATGTCGTTCAACAGTAATGGAGGCTCTGAAGTTTCAGATATTACTGTTGCTTATGAAACAACAATATATGCACCAGAGAATCCAACCAAAGATAGTTATGTGTTTGGTGGATGGTATTTAGATGAAGGATTAACAGACTATTATAGTTTTCCAACAACGATGATAGAAGATATCACACTCTATGCAAAATGGGAAATCTTAGAATATACAATTAATTATTATATCGTTGGTGTTGATCAAATAAATAATATCGCCTTATCTGAAGAAGGTATAGTTGATGTCTTTTTCGGTGTTGAAAATTCTGCAATAATCACCTCAGAAGGACGTGTCTTTACTTGGGGAGCAAACGCCGATGGACAATTAGGTATTGGCACTCAAACAACTAAAGAAGCCAACCTAACAGATATAACGAGTTCTTTTGGCTTAATAGCGGAAGAGAATGTCGTTAAAATCTTATTAGGAGCTCAAGCCTGTATAGCACGCACGTCTAATGGCCGAGTCTTTACTTGGGGATATGATGGTAATGGACAATTAGGCAATGGGGAAAGTGATAATAGTTCACACTTTACTCCAATAGAAATCACAAGCTATTTTAATTTAGCAGTAGGAGAAATGATTGTTGATGTTTCACTTGGAGCCTCTCATTCATCAGCCATAACATCTGCTGGACGCATTTTTATTTGGGGATATAACGGTGCTGGTCAATTAGGTATTGGAGAAGTTGATAATATTACAGTTTCTGCACCAAGAGATATTACGAGTCAATTTAACTTAGATGATGGAGAAATGATTGTTGATGTTTCATTGGGGAATGGACACTCTGCAGCTATGACATCTGAGGGACGGATTTTCACTTGGGGATCAGATATTCAAGGGCAATTAGGCAATGGAACAAGTGATGATAGTACGCATTATAGTCCTATAGAAATCACGAGTCAATTTAACTTAAATGAAGAAGAAAACATTGTCGATATTTTGATGAGTTATTATCATTCTTCAGCCATTACATCAGAAGGACGTGTTTTTAATTGGGGTTATAATGGATATGGAAACTTAGGGGATGGTACTGTAGGAAATCTAACTTCTCCAATAGATATTACAAGCAACTTTAATTTAGTTCCTGAAGAAGTTATCAGTAGCATTTCGATGCGAGGCGCTGATTTTGCTGCAGCTGTTACATCAGAAGGGCGCGTTTTCACTTGGGGTCGTAATTTTTATGGTCAACTAGGCATTGGAGAAAGAGATTATGATGCTCATTCCACTCCAATAGACATCACAAGTGAATTTAGTTTATTGGAAGGAGAAAAAATAATCAGAACATCATCAGGAACAAATCATGCTTCAGTAATCACATCAATGGGACGCATTTTTACATGGGGGAATGATAATGCAGGTCAATTAGGAGATGCTTCATTAGTGTATAAAACGTCACCAGTACTGATTACAACAATATCTAGTGAAAAAATCCATAATGAGACTTATGGATATGACTCCTTAATTGTTGAATACATACCAACTAGAGAAGGGTCTACTTTCAGTGGTTGGTATTCGGACGCAGAGTTAACGATACCTTATATCTTTTCAACAATGCCAGCTTATACACTTGGGTTATATGGCATGTGGATTCTGGATTAATTATATTAAATCAATCTATTCAATTATTTAAGACGACATTTAGTACTTATATATATAAAACACTAGTAGCGAAACATTATTAGGGTAATGGTGTAGGGTAAGCATTTTCTTAAAGTGTACTTGATGGCTTAACTAAAACCTGTTTTCCAGGTGTCTCACATACCTTTCATGCATGCACTCATGGGTTCGAACCCCATACGGGTCACCACACTAATCCGTGAGGATCTACCACTAAATGGTAGGTCTTTTTTTCGCTCTATGGGGCCGTCAATTCATTTTTTTAATTGACAAAATGAAACTGTAAAAATGGGGGTAAAATACCCGCTGGGAATACCTTTTTATAGAGATTAATGCGTGTACGCAAGTTTTCTTGAAAGAGTGCCAAAAAACTTACGTACAGATAAGTAAATTCGGGATAGTTTACAAGGAAGTCAAGAGATGATTTGCAGCAAATGATGAAAATATGAGTCATTAGCAACTTGTCTGTAGATAAATTTTGCTGTTTCCTCGTGATTTGGCGTGGTAAGCGTGGTAAGTGTGGTAAATTTAGCTCAAAGGAATAAACTATAGTATAATGCACTGCCTAAAAGCATGTAGCATTTTATAAAATATTTAACATTTATTGGCGCAAAAAAAAGTGAAATAATTAAGGTGTAAAAAAGCGTATATACAATCCGATATTTATGGAGTATACTGAAGGAAATAATCAATAAATTAAGGAGAAAAAATGAAAAAATTGATGTATGTTTCAACTCTACTTTTGTTGTCAGTATTGGTTGGGTGTAGTAACACAATACAAATACAATCACGACCAGAAGGATACGCTATTGTTTCTACAGATTATGCAGCAAAAGGCTCGTTTCTATATGACAGTCAAACACCTTTCAATGTAAATGAGGTTACACTAAGTTTATATCTAATGCCACATCTGTGGGGAGAAATCAAAAGTGAACAGGCTAGTTCCTTGGCTGACAATGATCCAAATTTCATTATATTTGAAGAAAATTTGGAATTATCTCCGACGAAGAGAGCATTCGTTAAGTATATTAATATCCAGTATGATTTTTGGACTGCATACAATGTTGACGGCAACATCGTATACAAGAATGATTCTGATATTGATTTTGTCAGCTATCTTGCAGAAGAAGATAATGTCAAGGAATATATTGAAGCCATAAATATGGGGCAAGTTTATTTTTTAGATAATGAACGTTGTATGCTTATAGGTTATCAAAGTATTTATGATAATGACTTGCCTAATTATCAACTACTTGAGACGTTAGTAGCAAACATTAATTATGCCGTAACTCTTGAAGCAATGCCAGATTTATCAAGTCACTTTGGTGACTATGATTCTAGTGACTTGACAATACTATTCATGCGAACATACGAACATAGAGATGATCCCGAATTTAAAACACTAGAATATACCAATTAGTTGAATATTGAATTTTATCGCCAAAATACACTAAAAAAACGTGAACCCATACGGGTCACCAACACAATCATCAAAAGCTTATTTCTTTTGAAATAGGCTTTTTTTATATCCATTTATAGACACATATAAATAAGACTTTTATAGGAAATTGCAATTTTTTAAGAATTAGACGATTTTTAGATGTTTAATAAAACTTATACTGACATTAAGAAAATAGTCATAAAATAATTAAATACAATCGAAATAAAATGTTTGATGAAATTGGGTCAGAATTTATCCACAATTGCTTAATTATTAGCAAATAAACAAACATAATGACATTATTTTCATTATAATGCTCAAATATTTGGATGTTAACCTAATTTGGTGTATACTGATAAATGGTGAAAGCTAGCAATAGCAACAAATCACAATAAAAAAAAGGAGTAGTAAACATGACAGGAACAGTAAAATGGTTTAATTCTGATAAGGGATATGGATTTATCTCTACAGAAGAAGGTAAGGATGTATTTGTACACTTTAGTGCAATTCAGACTGAAGGATACAAATCACTTGAAGAAGGCGACAAAGTAGAATTTGACGTTACAGATAGCGATCGTGGCGAAACAGCAGCAAACGTTGTTAAACTATAATTTTCAATGAGTCTATAAATAAAAGGGTTCTCTAGAAATAGAGGCTCCTTTTTATCTATACACAAAAAAGCACCCATCTCAAATTAGAGGTAGGTGTTATTTTTCTATCAAAGAATCAAATGACATTTTGGTATAAAAATGCTACAATATCAACATAGTGACGAACGATGAAATGTGAGGATGGATATGGAACGAGAACAAATGTTTAGACAATGGCTACCAGGATGGAAACCTAAAAATGCAAGTGTAAATTTTAATGGAAACTTATGGAAAGAAGATACATTATCCGACTATACAAGTGTGTTGAAGAATATTGTAACTGATTTAAAAATTGATGACACACAGGTAAAAAAGAATTTATTTGAATATGATGATGCGATAGAATATTTGATTGCCTATGGGAAAATCATAAATCATGATAAATTTAAGAGCTTGCAATATTTTCCCATAGCAAAAAAAGCATTGAAAAGATATCTCGACTTTCTTTATGAATTAAAGTAATATAATGAGGGTTCATGGATGATTATGTTAATCTCTATGGGTCACCACGATTAAATATAAGATACCATCTCAAACGATGGTGTTTTTTATAAAATAGCAATTAGCTATTAAATATTGATTGACAAAATATATATCACGTGATAAAATATAAATAAAATAATAGTATTAATATAAAAAGAAAAGAGTGACAATGTGGATATTAATAGTTTAAAAAGAAGAATGCTTGAATTGGATGAATTAGCTTTTTCCTTATATCCGGAATGCAATTTTGAATGTGTCATTGTTGGAGGTGGAGCTTTGATACTACTAAAAGTCATCCCAAGAGCAACATTGGATGTAGATGTGCTAGAAGTTTCTAAAAATCTCGAAGAGTTGTTCAATGTTTTTGATTTTAATACGAGAGTTCAATCTTTAATTTACTGTTTTCCCTATAATTATCAAGATAGATTACAAAAAATCGATATAGATACACAAGTAATTAAATATTATTAAAAGCAAGAAATTCAATCCGAAACGATTAGCAGAAGCAGTTGATGATGCGAAAGACTCAGCTTTAAACAAACAAAGTTATGAAGAAATGGTTGGACTATATCATAGGCATTTTGGCAAGGAGTGATCAATAATGAAAACACAAACATTTAATAGTTTTCTAAGAAGTTATGCGAGAAATTTGAATCCAAATAATACATTAAGTTTATACAAGACTGAAAAATTAGTTGAAAACAATAGCAGGTTACTAACTGTTTTTTCATTTCATGTATTATTTAGCAATGAAACAAAAGAGGTGTTGGAAGATAGAAAAGAAAAGCTTCCTAATCTTTATAATGAGTGTAAAAGATTGGAAAATAACTACAAAGATTTACAAACCAATAAATTAAGTGAATATGTGAATCATTTGGATCAGTTTGATGAATTAAATCAGTTGTATACGTCATATAATAATTTAGTAGTGAATAAGAAAAACAAACTTAAAGAAACATATTATAAAATGATAATAAATCTACAAAAATCTAAAAAGATAAGTACATACAGGATTTATACAGACCTAGATTTAAATCACGGAAATACAAATGATTTTATCAAAAATATGAATTTGAATAAATTGTCATTTGAGCAAATTAAGAAAATTCAAGGATATTGTAAGACATTTCATGCCAAACCTAAAAAGCACTATCCCGAGGGTGGTGCTTTTATTTATCAATATTAAATCAATTGGGATATCCTGATATATAATAAAAGTATAATAAATGGATATTTGGAGGTATTGTCATGAAAATTCAATGGTTGGGGCATTCTTGTTTCAAGATGAGTCAAGATGGTTATGATTTGATTATTGATCCATATGGACCACAAATGATACCGGGAACGATACCTATTAATGAAAAAGCAAATCAGGTGATTTGCAGTCATGGGCACGGAGATCATAGTTATGTAAAGGCTGTGCATATTGAAAAAAAGAAGATAATAAATCCCTTTACTATTGAAACTATTGCATCGTTTCATGATGAGGTTAAAGGGGCTAAAAGAGGCCCTAGCAACATCAACATCATTAGTTCAAACGGACTAAAAGTGATTCATTTTGGTGATCAGGGATGTATGCTATCAGATGATCAAATAAAAAAGATGGAAAAACCTGATGTTATTATGATTCCAGTTGGAGGGTTTTATACAATTGATGCTGTAGAAGCAAAGACCATCGTTGACCTTCTTCATCCTAAAGTCATTTTACCTATGCACTATAAATCCGGAAATTATGGTATTCAAGTATTAGATAATTTAGAAGCATTTACAGACTTATATGAAAAAAACGATGTTGTTTACTATGATAAAGATTCAATTGAAATTAATCAAGATATGAAACAACAAGTAGCAGTTTTAAAATATAGCAATAAATAATAAAATAGTATAATAAAAAGTAATAGGTATCATTATTTGATGATACCTTTTTTGTTATTCTGTTTTTTGCATGCAATAGCTAATGTAGTTGATTTTTTATTAAGGTTTCCAAATGTATCGTCAAAAGTTTCCAAAACTTCAAATCCATGAGCATTCAATAAATCAGACAACTCTTTTAAGGTATAACATTTCAACCAATTATATAATTCAATCTTTGATGAACCACTAGCGATAATATGATAAAGTAAAACCTTTTCTTTTTCGTACTTAAATGTTTTGTGATAAATCAAACATTTGCCTTCCATATATAAGCCATTATTCTCACGATATGTTTCACTAGTCTCAATTGCCTGGTTGAAGTGATTCATATTAAGAACATCGAAGAAGAAAATACCATCATCCTTAAGGTGTTTTTTGATATTATATAAAAGTGTAGAAGTATCATTTGGAGATAGCACACAAAAATCATAATAGATAAGTGTGATTAAATCGTAAGTTTCTTTTGTGTCAACAGATAAGTAATTTGCTTCAATATAGTTAACATTGGTATTTTGTTTTCGAGCATAATCGATGGAATTATGCGAAAAATCTATCCCGGTAACATTTAGTTTGTGTTGCTCGAAAAGGTTTGTATATAAACCCGGACCACATCCAAAGTCACAAATAGAAGATGAGTTATCTAAGTGATATTGATTAATAAGAAAAGACACTGTTTTCTTTATTGTTTCTTCTTTTCTAGAAGCAATATCAGTATTAGGATCTAGATGATTTTTTAACATTTCTTTTGAAATGTATGGGTCATTCCATAATGTGGGAACAGTATTAATTTCAAAGGGTTTAATCATATATATACCTCGCCATGTTATATGGACAGTATATCAAATTTTTAAGAAAATTGGAAAAGCAATTTGATTTTTTATCTCATCAGGGATATAATATGAGTGTAATCATATGAGTGCGCTCATATTTAGGGAGGATCACATGGCACGTATTAGTAAAGAAGAACAAGGAATCATTAGAAAAAGAATTATAGATGTCAGTAGAGAGATGTTTGTTCAAGATGGATTTGATCAAACGTCTACAAAGAGTATTGCTAAAAAAGTCGGTATAGCTGAAGGAACGCTTTTTAATTATTTCGAGGATAAAACCGAACTTTTTTTTGAAGCAATCTACACGGAATTTATGGAAAATGAGGAAGGACATAAAAGTGCTTTAGTAGTCAGTGATAATATTACCCAAGCAATTTATAATCACATGTATAAATCAATTGGTATGATGTTTAAAATACCAAGATTGATCTTAAGCGAAATTGTTGTAGCTACCATCAAGCTTGCCAAAAAGAATACTGATAGGTTCAAAAAACTTGTTGAACTTGATTTTATTTACATGATGGAACTTTCTGAGTATTTTGACAGGTTGATAAAACAAGATGCCATGATTGAAACTGACACGAAAGCTTTAAGTGAAATTGTATATAGCATCATCGCATATGAATTAATGATGTATGTTTATGATAAATCAGTGACACACGATGAAATGAACGAACATATTAAATCTAAGATAAATATATTAATTAAGGGATATATCAAAGGAGAACTAAAAGATGAGCATTAAATTAGAGAAAGTAAATAAAATATATATCACGGGTGAAGTTCAAACTGTTGCTCTTAAGAATGTTGATTTAGAAATCAATAATGGTGAAGTTATTATCTTATTAGGACCATCTGGTAGTGGTAAGAGTACGATGCTTAATGTGTGTAGTGGCTTAGATACGCCAACGAGCGGAAAGATTTTAATTGATACCGAAGATATTAGTGCAATGAACAGTAAGGAGTTAACTAAATTTAGAAGAGATAACTTAGGGTTCATTTTTCAACAATATAATTTATTACAAACATTAAGTGTTCGTGAAAATATTGAAGTGGGTAGAGAAGTGGGAGTGGATCCTTTTACTGTTGAAGAAATTGTTGAGCAGGTTGGTTTGACTCCGAATATTGATAAATATCCTTTTCAGTTGAGTGGTGGAGAACAACAAAGAGTCAGTATAGCGAGAGCTGTTGTTAAAAATCCAAAGATTCTTTTTTGTGATGAACCTACCGGAGCATTAGATGAAATGAATGCTAAAGAAATATTAGGAATTATACAAAAGCTTAATGAGAAATTTATGACAACAGTCGTTTTAATTACGCACAATCCCAGTATAGCTATCATGGGAGACCGAACGATCAAATTGAATTCAGGAGAAGTAGTTGACATTATTGTTAATGAAAATAAACAAAGAGCTTCTGAAATTAAGTGGGGATAGTATGTTATTTAAAAATGTATTACGCACATTAAAAAAACAATGGGTACAGCTGATTTTACTTGGAGTTATTATTGCTTTGAGTAGTTTTGGGTATACCTCTATGGATTATAGCATTGGAGGCATTTTGGAGCCATCTGAAGCGTATTTCGATAGTTCAAATCAAGAGGATTTCTCAATTGATATGCTTAATTTCATTTTAGAAGATGATGCAAATTATATGGTAACATCATGCGGTATTGATCCGATGAATCTACCACCTACTTTGAGTTTGTTGAAAACAATTGATAGTACTTGTTATGATCAAATCCAGACAAATAGACTTCAAGCAATCACGGATAAGTATGATAATATTCAACTTGAGTTGAGAGACTATAAAGATATCTATTTCAATTTTGGCGAAGATTCTTATAAGCTTAGAGTACTTAAAGAAAATCATTTGATTGATATGAGTCATTATGTAGAAGGTGTCGCACCTATTACTAATGATGAGATTGCAATTAGTAAAACCTTTGCTAAAAGTAACAATCTTGATATTGGAGATGCCTTTGATATCAATGGAAAGGATTATACGATTAGTGGATTTGTTTTAGTTCCTGATTATAGCCTAGCTATCTTCTCATCAGATTTAATTTTAGATAATAAAACACAATCACCTGCTTTAATGACAGATGACGAATTTGAGAATTTAAGCGAAACAAATCAATTTGTTATTGCAGGTGCATTTATTAACGGGTATAACAAAGATGAATTTAAGACGGAGGTTATTGATACCTATCGCAATGATACTGACTTGAATTTTGTAACGAATGTGGTTTTAACAGAAAATAATATTAGAAGTGGAGGAATTTATGCTGATCTTGCTGGTGGTAAAGCAGAAAGCATTGGCGTAAGTCTCATCATTTCTTTAATCGCGTTAATGATTGTTGGTATTATGGTATCTAAAGTACTTAATTCTCAAAGAGGACCTATTGGACTTCTTAAATCATTAGGATATAAAAACAGTGAGATTGCACTTCCGTACATATTCTTTATTAGCATTATGGCGTTACCAGCAATCTTTGTTGGATATTACCTTGGGTATTTATTTGCTGTACCAATGAAGGACATGATTTTAGAGTTTTATTTACTTCCTACAATTGATGTCGTTCAGACATGGAAGACAATTATTATCTCAGTTGTTATACCATTTACTTTCATTATTGGACTTGGATATTTCCTAATTGTTAATATGCTTAATAAAAAACCAGTTGAACTCTTAAATCCTCAAGTCACATCTTCAAGTAATTGGTTAACAAGAGTTGTAAGTAAATATTTAAAACAGCTTAAGATTACAACGAAGTTAAAGCACTTATTGCTTTATAGAAGCTCTATTAAGTTTTATGCCTACATAATTGGTATGTTTTTCGCAGCGTTCTTAGTTCTATTTAGTTTTTCAATGAGCGGTATATATGACCGGATGATGGTGAATTACTATGAAAGAACTGAAGTTCAATATATTGGGTATTGTGACTATGTTGGAGTTTGTGAAGTAGGTACTGGAAATGAAGAAGTCATTGATCTACCCTCAGTCTTATTGGGTAGTGAAGAAATAGAGATTGTTGGTCTTGATCCCTCAACAGAACTCCATAAATTATTCGATAGTAAAAACAGAGATATCACCGATGATTTGAGTATTGAAAATGGCATCATTATTACAAGATCAATGTCTTTGACAAGGGGTTACAAAGTTGGAGATGAATTAAATCTAGAAATTGGAAGCGAATCACGAAATGTGAAAATAGAAGGTATCACAGAAGAATATGGTGGAAATAAAGCTTATATGGCCAGATCATCATTAAGTCTTTTGGTTAATGATACTGAAACGTTTTATAATGTAGTCTATAGTAAAACAAGTTTGGATACTTCGAAATATATGGTTGTTATTAATACCGATGATATTTTAAAGCAAGCAGATCAAATGCAAAGATTCTTTAATCTTTTTGTTATTTTGATGATTGGGACCTCGGTTGTTATAGGAGCAAGCGTTATCTACATTTTAACTGTGATGACAATTGAAGATAATTTTTATAATATTTCATTATTTAAAGTCATAGGATATAACAATAAAGAAATTGATGGTATGATCTTAGGAGGATATTTAGGATATGGTATTCTCATCTTTATATTATGCATCCCTATCGCCTTATTATCATTTCATCTAATTACGATTTTCTTTGCTAGATATTTTAATATGATGTTTCCATTGAAACTAGAATTATGGCAAATGGGTATTAGCTTGATCATCTATGTTTTGATTTTCTATATAGGAGCATTTGTTGCGAAGAAGAATCTAGAAAAAATATCACTTCAAGAAGCAATGAAACTCTATCAGATTTAACAATTAATATAAAGCATTTCAGAGAATAATTCTGAAGTGCTTTTCTTTTTACTTGATTTATGTATTAAGTAATACATGTTATAATGATTGTGAGATTTGATTAAAAGAAAAATTCAATGATTAGAGGGCAAAAACTTGGATAATTTTACTGCAAAACGCATATTAGAAGGCAATTTAACGAAGACGATGGGTTGTACAGATATCGGTGTTGTGGGATATATTGCATCCATTGGAGCTTACATTTTAAGAAACAGTAAAATTAAATCCATTGATTTACTCATGAGTGAAGAACTCTATAAAAACAGTGTAAACGTTGGCGTTCCAGGACTCAGAAAAAGTGGTTTAGACAAAGCACTTGCTTTAGGTATTTTGTTAAAGGATCCTAAAAAACAGTTGAGTGTATTTGAAAGTGTCACCAATGATGATATCGAAAAAATTGAAACTATACTAAGTGAAATAGATGTTTCAATAAAACACAAAAAATTTGAAAATACTGTTTTATATGAAGAATTGTATATGACATCACATGAAGGTGATGAAGTTCGTATCATCATAAAAGATTTTTACGATAATGTAACAAGTGTTGTGCGTAACGGTGAAAAACTTCCAGAGTTTGAAAAGGATGCTTTAATTGAAAGAGTGAACAAATATAAGATTGAATCATTTGATAATCTTTATGATTTTGTAGTAAAAGGTGATTTTGATGGTTTGAGCGAACTATTTAATATCGCTAAAATACAATATGATAGTGCACGTGAAGAAATTAAAAAACAAAAAGGTAGCTATCTTGTTGAAGACTTAAGTAAAGATCAGAAGAAGTGTGTTCATGATTTATCTAATTTTCTAAGAGAGCACATTGAAGTTCCCTCAAAAAAAAGAATGATTGGTGATATCTATACAGTTTACGGGGTTGCTGGTAGTGGGAATTTAGGTATTGGAACGCTCATCACTCCGATGTTTTTAAGCGATGTATATGAGCTCTGTGATTTAGAAAGACAAAAACTGATTGTACTATCCTTTTTAACAAGTGTATACATTAAACAAGAAATGAATATAGTTACTGTACTTTGTGGTACAGGACACGCGACAGGATGTAGTAGTGCTGCATGTATTGCCCATGTAAAAGGTGGAAATAGAAATCAAATTAAAGATGCTGTTAATTTATACTTATCAACATCAATGGGCTTTGTATGTGATGGAGCCAAAGTATCTTGCACATATAAGGTATCATTTGCAGCGATGAATGGAATCATCGCTGGAAAGATGATTTTAGATGGTGCTGTCTCATGTGATGGATTTGGACTTAACAAGATGGATGTTGATGAAACCATCAAGAATTTAGGCAAGTTGAATAATGAAATATTAAACTCAGCAAATAAAGGAATCATCGATTTAATCTAACGAGATGGAGAAAAATATGATCTATGATGCAATCATTATAGGCGGGGGACCTGCTGGACTTATGGCAAGTAATGTCTTAGAAAACAATCACATCAATTACCTTTTACTAGAAAAGAATGAACGAGTTGGAAAGAAACTTTTGATTTCTGGAGGTAAGAGATGTAACGTTACCAATAATTTAACAATAGAAAACTTTATTGGTTCCCTAAATTTTAAACATAGAAAATTTCTTTATCATGCGTTAAAGTGTTTTGGATCAAATGAAATCATTGAGTTCTTTAGAGGGCACCAATTAAATTTAGTCTTAGAGGAAAATCTAAAATACTTTCCTGAAACGCAAATGAGCTCAAGTGTCCTAGATTCACTACTTGAAGATATTAAACCACAGCATATTAAACTTCATAGTTCAGTAAAAAAAATCCAGTTAGAAAAAAATATTTATACAATTCACACAGCAGATGAAACGTATCAAGCAAAGAATTTAATCATTGCTACAGGATCAAACAGTTATCCAACAACTGGAAGCAGTGGAGACGGAATTGTCTTAATTAAGCCATTTAACATTGATTCAATCCCATTCACTCCAGCGGAGACACATGTTTTTTCTAAAGAGGTTACTGAGCACTACAAAGATTTACAAGGTGTATCCCTAAAAAATATCAAACTTAAGATTATAGGGACCAACAAAACATATACTGGAGGTTTAATATTCACACACTTCGGACTGAGTGGACCCTCAGTAATGCATGCTTCAGAAGATATTTATCAGTTACTATTAGAAGGGAAGGTCAGTCTTTCATTTCAATTAGTGAGTCAAACAAGAGAGCAGCTCATTCATTTATTTAATGACTCACAACATATGAGAACAAGCCTTTTATCTTTATTAGAAACCCTAACAACCAAAAGGTTAGCAAAAAAAGTTTGTGATCTTTCTAACGTGGAAAACAAAAACATCAGTGAGTTATCCAAAAAAGATCTGAACAAAGTTATCGAATATTTAACGAACTTTACGATAGAAATAGATTCCGTACAAACGAGAGATTTATCATTTGTTAATGCTGGTGGAATTCTCACAACTGAATTAAATCCAAAAACAATGGAATCAAAAAAGGTTGAAGGATTATATTTTGCAGGAGAAACCGTTGATCTTCACGGACCCATTGGTGGTTTTAACATTACGATTGCTTTATCGACTGGACACTTATGTGCAACATCGATTCTCAACAAACTTAAAGGAGA
>CAZVDQ010000035.1:0-16018 GCA_964625435.1 uncultured Mariniplasma sp. | reverse complement strand
TCGAGTAAATTTCATAAAATAAGTAAAATATGATTCAAAATGTATAAAAGTCAAAACACAACAAAAACTTATCTTTTGCCATGGCCAGTAGAAGACTAAACTATTTCGAGTGAAAAACGCATCGGATGCATATTAAAACAATTTTACCACAATTCATCAGAAAAAATCTTTTTTATAAAAAAAATAGATAAATAGCGAGATCTAAGAGTATAGTTTTAAAAAAAATGGAAATACCTGATAA
This sequence comes from uncultured Mariniplasma sp., assembly GCA_964625435.1. Lineage (GTDB taxonomy): Bacteria > Bacillota_I > Bacilli_A > Acholeplasmatales > Acholeplasmataceae > Peloplasma. Next base: position 15,777 of record CAZVDQ010000035.1, on the reverse strand, counting down.
AATTTGATATTAAATTTACATATTACGCAAATTATATTTATAAATGTTACAATAAAATAAGAGGTGAGTATATGAAAAAAGAATTGATAGAAACAAATTTTTATGAAGCAGTCAATGGTGAGTGGTTAGAAAAAGCCGTGATACCAGATGATCAACCTTCTATTTCAGCATTTTTAGAACTCCATTTAGACATTGAGAAAACGTTAATGGATTTAACTGCAAAGTGGGAAAAAGATCAAACAGACTTAAATGACAACATGAAGAAGTTTATCAAACTCTATCAAATGACTAAAGATTTTGATAAAAGAAATGAGCTTGGAACAAAACCATTTGAAGTGATACTAAATAAGATTAATGGATTAAACAATTTAAAAGATTTAGAAAAATCTTTTAAAGAGTTAACTTTGAAATCTATAGAAACACCATTTGGATTTGATGTGATGCAAGATTTTATGAATAGTAACAATCAAGTATTATATTTTGGTGCTTCAAGTCTATTTTTACCAGATACAACCTATTATAAAGATGAAACAACCAAAGCACAATTAATTGGACTTTTTACTCAAACTACAACACAGTTGTTAAGTTTATATGGTTTCTCTAAAGACGAGACAGTAAAACTTATTAAGGAAGCACTAGCTTTTGATGAGTTATTAGTTCCTGTGACTAAATCTAGTGTTGAAAAAGCAGATTATGTGAAGATGTATAACCCTTTAGTGAAATCTGATGTCAACAAATTAACGAAGAATTTCAATGTAATGTCTTGTGCAGAAGCGCTTGTTAAACAAGATGTTGAACAACTTATTATTTTAAATCCAGACTTTATTAATGCTTTTGATAGCATTATTAATGAAGAAAACTTTAACTTAATCAAATCATGGATGATTGTATCTAATGTAAAAAATTTCGCATCAGATTTAACTGACGAAATTAGAGTTGCAGCTGGAGCATTCGGCAGAGCTTTATCAGGTACTAAAGAAGCTCAAAGCAAAGAAAAATTTGCTTTCTATCAAGCCTATAATAGATTTAGTCAAGTTGTAGGTCTTTATTATGGTATAAATTATTTTGGACCAGTCGCAAAACAAGATGTTAAAAAGATGGTTCATGAAATCATAAGTATTTATAACGAACGGATTACACATAATACTTGGCTAAATGAAAAAACCAAAGAAAAAGCGATTAAAAAACTATCGACATTATCTGTTCATGTAGGTTATCCTGAGGAATTACCTCCTTATTATGATCAATTTGAAATCCTTAGTTACGAAGAGGGTTCTAATTTATTGGAAGAAAAATTAAAGATGACTAAAATCATTAATGAATTGAACTATGAAAAATATAATAAAGCACCAAATAGAAACATTTGGGGTATGCCAGCTAGTATGGTTAATGCTTATTATAGTCCTACAAATAATCAAATTGTATTTCCAGCAGCTATTTTGCAAAAACCATACTATAGTTTAGAACAAAGTCCTTCTGAAAACTATGGTGGTATAGGCGCAGTTATGGCTCATGAGATTTCACATGCGTTTGATAATAATGGAGCTAAATTTGATGAAAATGGTTCACTAAGTAATTGGTGGACAGATGAAGACCTAGACTCATTCAAGAAAAAATCTAAAGATATGATTGATTTATTTGAGGGTGTTGAAACAGGTAATGGTTCTTGTAATGGTGAACTAACTGTCTCAGAAAATATAGCAGATAGTGGCGGATTAAGATGTGCGCTAGAAGCAAGTAAAAAAAGAGGAAAGCATAATTTAGAAGATTTCTTTGAAAATTGGGCAAGTGTATGGCGTCAAAAATCATCTTTGGAATATAGTCAGTTATTATTAAGAGTTGATGTTCATGGACCTTCTATTTTAAGAGCAAATATGCAATTAAGTAATTTACCAGAATTCCAAGAGTTCTATCAAATTAAAGTAGCAGATAAAATGTATTTAGCCAAAGATAAGATGGTAAGTATTTGGTAATATATTATATAATCTAATAAAATATAAAAAGCTATTTCATATGACTGGAATAGCTTTTTTGCACTGCCACGATAAAGTGGGACACATAGGTACCACCTAAAAGAAGAAAAGATAGTATAATAGTAAAAAGGAGATTAAAAGAAGATGAATCAGTACAGCATGGACTTTAAGTTGAAAATAGTAAAGATGGTTTTAAATGAATATATCAGTAAGAAAGAGATAATGAGAACATACAATGTCACAACGGTTATTGGTGGAAAAACAGTGGAGGATCAGGACCCATGTTCGCAATCACGTTGACAGATGGTATATTTATGACAATCTCTTCCCCTATTTTGTATATTGCGAGAACCGGAAATGAAGTAGATGGTTATGTATATGAGTCCATTGAATATGGTATTGAACCTGATCTTGAATTACTTCATTTCGCCAGTATGATCGATGTTACTGCGCTTATTGAAGAACATCAAAGTCAATAAAATATTGTAAGACTTATATAAATAGATATTGATATCTAATCAGAATTTGTATATTTGCATGTATCGTTCTGAGATCCTTTTCGAAAGAGAAACCCTCCAATTCACATATGATATACTATTTATAGAGGAAATATCAGTTGAGGTGACGTATGAAAAAAACAATACTATCGGATAGCATCGTTTTTATTATTATTTCACATACCTATCTCCATAACTTTTAATTAATAAACGATTGGGACAAATACACGAGCTAGAAGCTCTTTGTCTAACATATAAAGTCCAGCATCTTTGAGTAATTTAACTTTGCCGATTAGATTACGGAAGTTATCTTCCTCTTCAACTTGTTCATCAACATACCATTGTAGAAAACTTATACTTGCGTAGTCTTTCACTTCATGAGCGATGCTCAGGATGTCATTAATTCTACTAGTAACACCTTTTTCATGAGCTAAAGATACTTCTAATGCTTCTAAAAGAGAAGAAAAGTCATTGCGTGGGTCTTCAAATCCACGAATTTCTACACGTGCTCCCCGATCATTCATATGTTTAATGAATTTTCGAGCATGTGCTAATTCTTCCTCAAATTGAATACCAAACCAATTTTCGAATCCGTCGAGTCCGAGTGTACTAATATATGATTGCATTGCTAAATAAACATGTGCTGATTCGATTTCATAGTTTATTTGAGTGTTTATTGCATCTACTAATTTTTTATTCATTATATCAACTCCATTTCATAAAAATTATATCATAAATGCCTTTATAAAGAAAACAATTAGCAACGTACTTAGTTGTTTTTTAGGATTTATTTGGCTTAATCAACGTGCCGTTCTCTTTAAGTATAAAACAGTTATAAAGATAATCGAACAATAAAGGATAAAGTATCAACTACTTTTATGTAAAATATAATACATGATATAATAAACGCAAACATACATCAAGGGGAAAAATTATGGAAATAAAGAATAAATGGTTTCTTATATTCCCTTATTAGGTGGTTTCTTTCTTTATGACAAAAATTTAAGAAGGAGTTAAGATATGGATGGAAGAAATAGGAATGATATAAAAATAGGATTAGAAGTTCTTTTTGTTGAAAAACATAATCAAAAAACTGGGGTATTGACAAAGGGCAAAGTATCTAAAATATTAACTAAATCTCAATATCATCCCCATGGGATTAAAGTAATGACCGAAGATGGAACCGTTGGCAGAGTAAAAAGTTTAATTAGTGATAATTAGTATTTGAAATGGTATAAAAATGCAATAGCGAACTATATAATACCCACTGTTTTCCGGATTTTATAATATTTATTTTATGTTACAATGAATGTTAGTAGGAAGGGATGTTATGAAAAAAAATATTGAGGTATTTATTGAGATTTCTAAGAAATTTGATCAGAAACAGTTAAAGAAGCTTAAATATTTTGTTTTACTTAGAATAGTTGACAATATTGATAAAATTGATGATAGTGAGATAACTCAGATATTATCTACAATGCGAGAAAAACTTTCTTATCTTGATATAAAAGATAAAAATAGTGTCAAAGATTATAGAAAAATATATAAAAAACTCATATCCTTAATTAAGAACAAATATCCAGTTTTTGATAAGTCTCTTTTCAGTTCAAGAGGTTTGTATAATATTGGATTAGCAAGCACCTTAGGAAGCTCATCTTCGCCTAGTGTTGGATCAATTGGGGGAGCAGTATTGTATGCATCAAACTTGACATACGATAGTTGTTATAATAAAGACTCTGATAAAGATTCTAATAAAGACTCTAAATAATTATTTCCTTTTAGGTCTTTAAAATCAGTCTAGGGTCAAGAAAAGAAATTGTTATTACTTCATGATTTATATATATATTTACTATCATTATCGGTTAAAAAACCAAGTTCGTTATGTAGAAAGGATGTAATGAATATTATGAAAGTATTAATAAGACCGTATGAAGAAAAAGATTTTATAAAAATGCTAAATGTAACCATGGAATTATGGAATTTAAAAATGAATCCCTACACAAAAAAAGGAATTGATGTAAATACAAATATAATTAAAGATACGGGCACTATTCCTAGAAAAATTAATGAAGGGATTATTGTAGCAGAGGTTGATCGATGTATTGCAGGTGTAACACATTTGGATTACTTGGGAAAGAAAATGAGTGAACCAGAGAGTTTAAGTGTATTGAAACTGATTAAGAAATATGGCTTATTTAAGCTATTGAAGGTACGAAAAATGGGTAGGTTTTTTGAACACGAAGTAAAAGAAGATGAATTACATATCCATGGAATTGTGGTGTCAAGTAAATTTCGAAGTATGGGAATTGGATCTAAACTCTTTACGGAAATAGAAAATATTGCAAAAAAGAAAAAATTAAAAAAAATAACATTAGAAGTATTAGATTCAAATGTTTTAGCTTATAAGTTATACAAAAAACTGGGTTTTATAGATGTTAGTAAATCAATTTTCACTAAAAAACAACAACAGTATTTCAAAAGCAATTCACATATATATATGATGAAGAATTTAGATATATAAAATACAACAAAAATAAATATTGTTATCTTTTGCAATTAGTGGGCATCGATATTATCATATGTATAATATATTAAGTTGCAACTAAAAATGTTACACCGAGTTGTTTCACAAATAATTGCTACTAATGTTATTCTAATATATACAAAATAAGATAAGGGAATGAAGAAAGAGGGAGACTAATATGAAATCAGTTGAGATACTTGAAGTAAAGAAGGAAGATTTTAAAGATTTAGAGAAATATCTTAAAAAGAACAATCTGTTGGATGACAGAGGTATCTGGTTTGCTGGTTATGATGATCGTATGAACGGTCAAAATAATGCAATAGCTGCAAATTTATTTTATGGTAATAGAAGAATGATAGTTATTTCTATTAAGGATGAGGTAATTTACTATTTGCAGAATTCTAAAAAAGGATTTAATGTAAATGAATTGGGTAATATAAATGAAAAGTATAAAATTAGTATCAGACGGAATTTAGTACATCCTTCGATCGAAATTAATACACCAGATGCTGAGTTTATTAAAATTTTAGTAAACAAAAACAAAAAGGTTGTTTTTGAGTTTAAAAAATTAGTAAAATAAATTTTCTCTTGCTAAGTTAAATGGACATATAGATAGAATTAATAGAAAGAAAGGAAAATACTCGATCTATCATCACATTATTGAGTATACAAGGTATATTATGAAAAAAATGTTAATCATTGCTTCTTCACTGTTTGTAGTAATTTTACTAAGCAGTTGTGGAATATTAAGAGAAAGACTATTAGCACCCCCTGATGAAGTCGAAATTCCCGAAGGATCTTTAGTAGCAATTTGTGAAAAAGATGATGTCACATATAAACATATATACCAAAATGATGGGATATACCAATATTATATTAATGATGTATTACAAGACGAAAATGTTATGGACAGCATTCAAGAGCAAGCTTATTTACACGGTGAAAGTATGGCTAATTATTTAATTGATGAGTATGGTGTAGATGGTTGTGAAATTCAAGATTATGTTACACCTATATTTAACTAATTGCATTTTTAGTCTCAACCCCGGTTATTGCGGATGATTAATATGCATGAAACAGCTGAAAATTCTTGTGTCGGGAGTTCAATTTTCTCTGGAGCCACCACTAACTTATAGTAAAGCCATTAAGTGGCTTTTTTTCTTTACATTTATAAATTAATTTTATTAAGCAAGATTGTTATTAATTTTCATTAAACAAATATAATCTTTTTTGTTTGATTTTTTATAGGCATGTGTTATCATATAGTTAGTTTAATATGTTTGAAATTCAAACAATTTGAAGGAGAAGATAAAATGAGTGAAAAAATTGGTTTAGTTGTATGTGGAAACTCTGGAGTTGATTATTTAAAAATGGATTACCCTGTTAAGTTAATCAGATCAACTTTAAATCTTGGTGGAAAAGAATATGAAGACTATGTTGATATTCAGGCAAAAGAGTTTTATGATGTAATCGTCAATAACCCTGATATTGATGTTTCAACTTCTCAAACCTCGACTGGTAAAATTGCTAGTATTTATGAAGAACTAAAAGAAGAAGGATATACTGATGTTATTACAGTCGTCATTTCTTCTAAGTTAAGTGGAACATATCAAGGTGCTATTTTAGCCAAAGATATGGTGCACGGTTTAAATGTTTACGTTATAGATTCACGAACGGTTTCATATGGAGAAGCATATTTGATTATCGAAGCTATTAAGATGATTAAATCTGGACACAAAACTATTGAAATAATAGATGCTTTAGAAAAAATTAGAGACCATATTTATATTTATGTTCTTGTTGATACACTGAAATATTTAGTTAAAAACGGTCGACTTTCATCTACAAGTGGATTTCTTGGGACTCTATTAAAGATTAAACCATTATTGCATATTCAAAGGGATGGAAGTTTGGTTCCTTTTGAAAAAATCAGAACGACAAATAAAGCACAAGCTAGATTAATAGAAATAATTAAGCACGATATCGAAGGAAAAAATGTCATTATGTTTATTGTCTACACAAATAATGAAGAAAAAGCTCGTGAAGTCAAGGAACAAATATTAGCATTAAGACCTGATTTGCAAATTGAAGTAGTGCCATTAACACCTGTGGTTGGCGCTCATGCTGGTCCAGGCACACTTGGTGTTGGATATATTGTATTATAGGAAACGGGGTATGGAAAATGGTAGATCCGAAACAGGTAATTAATGAACTTTTGGTAGATGTATTTAATCACATCCTGAGTATTGAAAGCGATATTCTAAAAAGAAGAGGTGTAAAACTTTCAATGACAGAAGTTCATGTTTTGGAAGCGATTAGAAATTCGGAGATTCCAACTATGGGCAGCGTAGCTCATAGATTACGTGTTACTCTTGGTACCTTAACTACATCAGTTAATGTACTAGTTAAGAAAAATTATGTGCTGAGATATAGAGATGAAAACGATCGCAGAAAAGTTCTATTAAAATTAGACGAATCAGCTATAGAAGTTTTAAAAACACACGATAAATTTCATGATGAAATGGTTGACTCTTTATTTGAAGACTTAGAATTAGAAAAAGATGAAGTTCTTATGAAATCTTTAGAAAATATTAGTCAGTACTTCAAGCAAAGATATTAATTTAGATTAAAATGATATGGGCATCCTTCAGGATGCTCATATTTTTTATTAAATCAGAAAATTGCCTTTCATTTCTAAAAAAATCAAGGTATAATATGAATGGCAAAATAAAGGGGGCTTAATATGTCTGAATATGTATATGGAATAGATGTAGGAGGAACAAACATTAAGTTCGGCCTTTTTTTGTTGCCTGATGTAACTTTGGTGGATACATATGAGATATATACTCCTCAAAATAATCACGAAACAAACATATTTATAACTATCAGAGAGGCGATTGATAAGATAAATTTGATTAATCATGTAGAAATGAGTAGTTTAAAAGGCGTAGGAATGGCAATTCCTTGCCCAGTTAAGAATGGATTTGTGGAAAAATGTACAAATTTAAAATGGAAACACATGCAAATTAATGAAGTACTAGAGTCATACTTACCAAATCATATTCATGTTGCTGTATCAAACGATGCAACTATTGCAGCGCTTGGTGAAAGCCACAGTTTTAAAAAACCCTATAATAGTGTTGTATTTTATACATTAGGTACTGGTGTAGGGGGAGGGATTATTATTGACGGGAAGATTCATGAAGGACATGCTGGATTTGGTGGGGAAATTGGTCATATTCGTGTTTCAAATGAACCAATGGAATTATGTGGATGTGGATCGATGGGTTGCTTAGAACAAGTGTGTGGAACAGCAGCCATTTTTCGATATACAAGACAATTAGCGCTCATAGAAAAAACCAGTATTAATCTGAATGATCTTACCGTTAAAAATATATTTGATGCTGCAAAATCTGGTGACAGTATTGGCCTAAAAGTCGTTAATAGAGTCGCTGAATATGTTGCAATTAGTGCAAGTATTTTGGCAGTGGTGGTTAATCCTGAAGTGTTTATTATAGGAGGGGGGATTTCAAAAGCAGGAGAATTTTTGTTGGATTTAATTGTTCAACACTATCAAAAACATGCAAGATTTTCAACGTATCAGATTCCATTCATATTAGCGAAATCTGGTAACAATGCTGGATTTATTGGAGCTGCGTATTTAATAAAAAATAAACTACAATAAAGAGGAAGACAAAATGCACAAAGAATACCCGCAATGCACAGTTTTAAGAAATTATGTTTCAATGGGGAAGATTGTCATTTTTGACAATCAAAAAGAAGTTCAAAAAGTGAAACACTCAGAGTTTAACGATTTATTTGATAAAATGAATAATCACACGATTGATGAATACCTCCGGTATAGGGAAATGAAAACAATATTAGCTGACACCTCAGATGTAATTTTCCATTTACTGGATTTTGTTTTTTTTACATTCGATACCGAAAGTGTCAATTTTAGATTTAGGGAGTTAGTTATTGATCATAAAATGAATTTTTCAGAAGCAATTGAAGTTGCACTAGAAGAATTTTTCAAAAGCGATCAAATGGTATTTCCGAAAAAATTCACCGAGGATAAGGAAATCATTGAAGAATATTTCAAGGAATTAATAGGAAGATTAAAAATTAGATACGAAATGGTAATGCTAGAAAGATTTATTGAGCATGTTGAAGGTGATTTTATTCTTTTGGTAGATGTATTCAAAAAAGAATATTTCAATAATATCAAAATAAATTTTCGCGGAATGATATGTAAAAATATTAAAAATGTTGAGCTAGCAAGAACGCTTTCTCATGAGTTCGAAGTACCAATTGCAATTCATCACCACAATTTCATTGAAGGTGACCTTGTAATTATTGATGGAATTAACAAAAAGATTATTGAAAATCCCGAAATAGAAAAGATTGACTCTTATAATGCCATTATTCATTCAAAAACATATTTTATTGGGGAGGATCCTAGTTATCCGAAATCAAAAATTAACCTATATGCTCCAATGGTTGACACAAGATTTACTGAAAGAGTAGCACATAGCAACTGGTACGCCGGTGTGGCTCCCTACAAAACAGAATACATGTATGTCACAAACGGTGTACAACTCACCCTAGAACAACAGTATGAGATATTTTTAAAATTCATGAGAGATATTGGAGATAAGGAAATATATATTAGGATACCGGATTTTAGGCCAGAAAGACCTACTGAATTTTTTGGTAATGGATTTACAGATATAGAAACCCATATAGAATTCGAGCCTTTTTTTGATGATAATTTGCGAGCGATTGCACTCGCATCTAAAGTCTATAATCGTCAAGTAAATATCATCATACCCATGATTAGAATACCTGATGAAATAGAATACTGGAGAAGACAGGTGCATGGTGCTTTTTCAGTGTGTGGAATTGATAATGTTAAAGTTGGAATCATGATAGAAACTGAATCAGCTTTTGAATATTTTGAAGACTATAAAACGATGGATTTTGCTGTGATAGGACTCAATGATTTAATTGAAGAAATTTCAGATGATTATAATCGATTTAGCAATTTAACAAAAGAACAAATGTTAAATGTATTTTGGCCGAATTTAAGAGACTTACATCAATTTTTAAGAACATTTAAAATGCAAACAAAACATATCGTTGCTGGAAATATGCTTAATAATCCTCATATAGTAAGAAAACTTATTAAAGCAGGGTTTACTGATTTCTCCATTCAATTAAGTCAAGTCAAACTTATTGAACATGTAATTAAAGAGTATGTAGATACTAGAGGTACCTTTATAGGGGTAGCTGCACAACGAATTGTTGACCGTGATCAAAGAGAATTAGATCAATTTGATAAAGAAAGAGAAATAACAGAAAGAGCAAGAATTAAAGCAGAATTAAAGGGATTGAAAAAGGAACAAAAAGCCCAAGCAATCAGAGATCTACATAAAGATAAAAGAGATGAAGTAATCAAAATGCTATTATCAAAAAAAGATGACGAAGAAAATGATAAATAAAACGATAAAATGTATTGAAAAAGAGGTAAAAGCACCGAAAGGGTTGCTTTTGCTTTTTATTTAATATATAATAATACACGCTCGTGTGTAAACATGAGTAAGGCTGTGAAATGGAAGGTTGTTGACACACGGATAGCCGTTGTCTACGTGTTGAGTTTTTCCGTGGAGCAAGTCTATACAAGATTATAGGCGAAAGGAGCTATTCAAATGGCGAAAGATGTAATTAAAATTCGTTTAAAGGCTTACGATCACAGATTGCTTGATCAAGCTGCTAAAAAGATTGTCGATAGTGCACTTAGAACTGGGGCTACAGTTCAAGGGCCAATTCCTCTTCCAACAGAAAAGGAAATCTTCACAATCTTACGTTCACCTCACGTTAACAAAGATTCTCGTGAACAATTCGAACGTAGAACGCACAAGAGATTGATTCAAATCATTGATCCAAACCCAAAAACAATTAGTGCACTGATGGATATTGATTTACCATCAGGTATCGATATTGTCCTTAAAAAATAAGTAACATTAAGAAAGAGGTAAAATTATGGCCAAAGGAATCTTAGGTAGAAAACTTGGAATGACGCAAATTTTCGATGAAAATGGTGTGCTAGTTCCAGTAACCGTGATAGATGTGGCTGATAATGTAGTTCTACAACAGAAGACTATTGAAACAGATGGTTATGTAGCAACACAAATCGGCTTTGAAACTAAACGGGACAAATTAAGTAACAAGCCTGAACAAGGGCACGTGAAAAAAGCTAATACAGCACCTAAGCGCTTCATTAGAGAAATCCGCTTTAAAGAAGAGCTTAACAATGAATTAGTGGATTTATCGGCTGGTGACCTTGTTACAAATGAATTATTTCAAATCGGCGAAGAAGTCGATGTCACAGGCACTTCGAAGGGTAAAGGCTTTGCCGGATCCATCAAGAGACACAATCAAAGTCGCGGACCAATGACTCACGGTTCGAGATATCACCGTAGACCAGGTTCTATGGGTGCAGTTAAAGGCAAGCTTAAAGGTAAAAATTTACCAGGGCAAATGGGTGCTGAACAAGTAACCATTCAAAACCTAAAAATTGCTGGTGTCGATTTAGAAAATCAACTACTATTAATTAGCGGAAGCGTTCCAGGACCTCAAAAAGGACTTGTAATTGTTAGATCTGCTGTTAAAAGTGGTAAGTAGGGAGAGTTAACATGCCAAACATTAACGTATTAGACCAAAAAGGCACAAAAGTTGCTGACCTCACCTTATCAGATTATGTATTTGGGATTGAGCCACATCAACAAGCATTATATGATGTTGTAAATGCTCAAAGAGCAGCAATGAGACATGGTACTCATGATGTAAAAAATCGTGGCGAAGTATCAGGTGGTGGAAAGAAACCATGGCGTCAAAAAGGAACAGGTCGTGCTCGCCAGGGTTCAACGCGTTCTCCACAATGGCGTAAAGGTGGTGTCGTCTTCGGTCCAACACCAAGAAGCTACGCAGTTAAGATGAATCAAAAGGTTCGTCAATTAGCATTAAGATCTGCATTATCATATCATGCAGTAAACGGTCAATTAAAAGTTGTTGATTCATTGAACATTGAAGCTCCAAAAACTAAAATGTTCAAAGATATGTTAGCATCGCTTGGTATTGAAGGAAAAACTTTAGTTGTTTCGGGTGCATTTACTGAAAACTTAGTATTAGCAGCAAGAAATATTCCAACTATTGCTTTCTCACAAGTTAGTCATGTTAGCGTATACGACATCCTAAATTGTAGAAATCTATTAATGACAAAAGATGCAGTTGAAGCATTAGAGGAGGTATTGGGCAATGACTAAATATTATGACATGATTAAAGGTCCAATCATTACTGAACAATCAACTAAACTAATCGAAGGTCAAAACAGATATACTTTTAAAGTTGACAAAAAAGCAAACAAAGTTGAAATCAAAAAAGCAATTGAAGCAATCTTCAATGTGAAGGTTTTAACTGTGAACACAGTAAACGTGTTGCCTAAATTTAGAAGAATGGGTAAACACGAAGGATACAAACCTGCTTACAAAAAAGCAATTGTTAAATTGGTTGAAGGTCAAAAGATTGACGCCTTCACCGTATAAGTGAAATATTAGAGGAGGTTTAACCAAATGGCGGTTAAAAAATACAAAGCGACGACTAATGGTCGCCGTAACATGAGTGTGTTAACATTCGAAGAAATCACAACATCTACTCCTGAAAAATCACTACTTGAGCCATTTTCTCGCACCGGCGGAAGAAATAACCAAGGTAAGATTACCGTACGTCACATAGGTGGCGGTGCAAAAAGAAAATATCGCGTAATTGATTTTAAACGTAATAAAGACAATATTATTGGTAAGGTGGCTACAATTGAGTACGATCCGAATCGCACAGCAAATATTGCTTTAATTCACTATGTAGATGGTGAGAAGAGATACATCCTAGCTCCAAAAAGCTTGGAAGTAGGTAACGAAATTGTTTCAGGTAATCAAGTGGATATTAAAGCAGGTAATGCTTTACCTATTATGAATATTCCAGTTGGTACAACAATTCACAACATTGAGCTTTCACCTGGTAGAGGTGGACAAGTAGCAAGAAGTGCTGGAACCTCAGCACAGATTCTCGGTAGAGAAGATAAATATGTTCTTGTACGTTTACAATCAAGTGAAGTAAGAAAGATTCTAGGCACATGTCGCGCAACAATTGGTGTTGTTGGTAATGAGTCCTATGAATTAGTTAACATTGGTAAAGCAGGAAGAAAACGTCACATGGGCGTTCGCCCAACAGTTCGTGGATCCGTAATGAATCCAAATGACCATCCACATGGTGGTGGTGAAGGTAGAACGGCAATTGGTAGAAAATCACCAATGACCCCTTGGGGTAAGAAGGCTCGCGGAGTAAACACACGCGACAAGAAAAAAGCGTCAAGCGACTTAATCATTCGTCGTCGCACGAAGTAGGAGGAAAATTATGGCACGTTCAGTTAAAAAAGGACCATTTTGTGATGATCACTTACTAGTTAAGGTTCAAAAACAAAATGCTGCAAACGAAAATAAAGTGATCCAAACTTGGTCACGTCGTTCAACGGTTTTCCCAGATTTCGTTGGACACACGGTTGCCGTTTATAATGGTAAATCGCATGTTCCCGTATACATTACAGAAGATATGGTTGGACACAAATTTGGCGAATTTGCACCAACGCGTACATATCATGGACATGGTAAAGATGATAAGAAAGCTAAGAAGAAGTAATTGGAGGAGATATGATGGAAACTAAAGCTATAGCTAAAACCGTTCGCATTGCTCCTAGAAAAGTAAGATTGGTTATCGATCTTATTCGCGGGAAAGACATAAAAGAAGCGCAAGCAATTTTAATGTTCACACCACGTGGGGCTTCACCAATTATTTTGAAGGTATTGAACAGCGCTGTCGCTAACGCTGAACACAATAACAATGCAAATGTAGAAAACCTTTTTGTTAAAGAGGTTTATGTCAATGAGGGAGTACGTCTTAAAAGACTTTTGCCTAGAGCAAAAGGTCAAGGCGATATTATCCAGAAGAGAACCAGCCACATTACTGTAATCGTGGCAGATAAAGAGTAGAGGTGAGATGACATGGGTCAAAAAGTTAATCCAGTAGGAATGCGTCTTGGTATCATCCGCACTTGGGATTCAAAGTGGTATGCTGAAAAAACAGCAGTACCTGCCTTAGTAAAAGAAGATGAACTAATTCGTAGATATCTTAATGATTTTTATAAAAAAGCCGCTGTTTCTCACATCGAAATCGAACGCGTAAAAGGTAAAGGTGGAAAAGATCGTGTTAAAGTTACTTTACACACTGCTAAACCAGGTATCGTTATCGGACGTGATGCAGAAACAAAGAAAAAAGCAGTTGCTCATTTAGAAAAATTATCTAAAAAAGAAATCGTATTTAATGTTGTAGAAGTTAGACGTCCTGAAAGAGTAGCAACACTCGTTGCACAAAGCATCGCAGATCAACTTGAAAACCGTGCATCATTTAGACGTGTGCAAAAAATTGCTATGCAACGTGCACTTAAAGCAGGAGCAAAAGGTGTTAAAACCCTCGTTTCTGGTCGTTTAGGTGGAGCGGAAATCGCTCGTAGTGAAGGTTATTCTGATGGACAAGTTCCTCTACATACACTTCGCGCAGATATCGATTATGCAACAGCAGAAGCAAACACAACCTATGGTATTCTGGGTATCAAAGTTTGGATTTATAATGGAGAAGTACTTCCTGGCCAAACAAGAGAAGAAAACCTTAGAAAGCAAGACGAAAGAGCACCACGTCAAGATAGAAGACCACGTCGCTCAAATAATCCTCGTGACAACAAGGGAGGCAAATAATTATGTTAATGCCTAAAAGAACAAAATTCCGTCGTCCTCACCGTGTCAGCTATGAAGGCAAAGTTAAGGGTAGAAATGAAATCCTTAATGGAGACTATGCATTAGTTGCACAAGAAGGTGCATGGATTACAAACCGTCAAATCGAAGCAGCTCGTATTGCGATGACTAGACACATGAAAAGATTAGGGAAAGTATGGATTAACATCTTCCCACACTTAGCTAAAACTAAGAAACCACTAGAAGTGCGCATGGGTTCCGGTAAAGGTGCTCCTGATCATTGGGTAGCGGTTGTAAAAGTAGGCAAGATTATGTTTGAAGTCAATGGTGTTTCTGATGAAGTAGCTAAAGAAGCATTACGTTTAGCATCACACAAATTGCCTATTAAGACAAAAATTGTTAAAAGAGGTGAGCAAGCGTGAAAGCGACTGAAATCAGAAAGATCAACACAAATGATCTTGAAAAAAGAATTGTCGAGCTTAAAGCAGAATTATTCAACCTACGCTTTCAACTTGCAGTAGGACAACTTGAAAATACAGCTCGTATTGGAATAGTTAAGAGAACGATTGCACAAATGAAGACAATCATCAGTGAACGTGCTGAATAAGGAGGATACCATGGAACGTAATAGTAGAAAAGTATATACGGGAATTGTCGTATCTAACAAAATGGATAAAACGATTACCGTGGTTGTAGACACATATAAGAAATCACCTTTGTACCGTAAAAGTATCAGGGTTTCAAAGAAATTTCATGTGCATGATGAAGAAGGTTTAGCAAAAATTGGCGATACAGTGAACATTATGGAAACTCGTCCAATGTCAAAGACTAAGAGATTCCGTCTCTTAAAAATCGTTGCTAATGCCGATCTAGTATAGGGAGGAAAAAATCATGATTCAACAAGAAAGTAGATTAGTTG
>CAZVDQ010000034.1:0-16677 GCA_964625435.1 uncultured Mariniplasma sp. | reverse complement strand
TTGTGTACTTAACGATGAGTGATAAAATTGCTAATCCAAAGATGTAGAATAATATTGTCCGTTTTACATCATTTAAATGATGCGTTGTCTTTTCATTAGTCATGATTTTTAACCTCCCAAAATAAATCATTCAAACTACGATCAAGTGCAATACAGATAGACCTGCACAAATTTAAAGTCGGGTTGTAGTCGCCCTGCTCAACTAAAAGAATCGTTTGTCGACTGACACCGATTATTTTTGCAAGATTCGCTTGTGACAATCCTTTTTCTGCTCGAGCAGCTTTCATTTTGTAATTCATTCATGTTACCTCGATATGCCTTAAATATACATTATATATGACATATTGTCAACTATATATTACATTTATGTCTAAATAAAAAGACCCGAAGGCCTTTTTACTAGATAATATAGAGGATAGATGCTGCAATTAAGAGCTGTGCTCCGTAATAGGTCGCGTAATTTATAATGATCAGCCATCTCGGATAAGTTTCCTTAAAATAGATAGGTGCTAATACCAAATCTGAAATACTAAAGAGGATTGCTCCAATCAAAATCATAATTGAAAATGTGTTATAGTTCACATAACCCGCAAATGCTACCGCTTGACCTACAAACATAAAGATAATAAAGGTATAGATCAAACTTGCGACTTTCGCCTTTCCCATCTCAAACTTGAGGATTTGACTTCCGAAATAGATAACGATTGTCATTGCGACTCCTAATATAATCGATAAATAACTGAACTTCCCAAGAACTAATAAAGCGATAAAATAGAAGATATGTCCTATAGAAAAGTAAATGATACCGCCATTAATAATCTTCTTATCTACTTCTTTCTTTTCCATAGGTCTAATCGCCAAATAGAGATCTCCCAATAAACCACAAACGAGACCTAATAGAAAGATGAGTGAAATCGTTAAGGTGTTAAGGTAATGAGATGTGACTATAAATAAGTGGTTTCCCATGTCGATTTTCTCATATAGCGCACTCGCGAAAACTAAGATGAACCCAAAACTTGCAAAGCCTTTAAAAAGCATAGATGTTCTTGGTTTATCAGTAAGTTCTACATAAATGAATAGAATGACTAGTAAGACTGCAAAACCAATGACACATAAGGTCATTAGAAATCACTTCCTTTAATTTAACTCGTTTTTTTTAGTAATATTTTTTAACGAAGTCTATCAATTACTTGTTTGCGTACTTTCAAATAATCATAATCACTATAGTGTGTTGTATTCACATTGATGACATCTTCCCCGTAAATGTTTTTATCTAAGGGTCTTAAGTCCTCGAAAAACGAATCAAAATCGGTAATCTCATCAATTTTATTGATGGGATCAGCATATCTTTGTTTCGTTTCAAATCGTTCATAAAGTTTTTCTGGCTCTCCCGTAAGAAATACATTAATTGTGTCAAATTCTCTGACTTTGCAAAGTTCTAAAAGATCAAGAATTTCTTTATGATTAAAATTACTGACTAATATAACACGCTGTGTTGCATCTAAGACTTCTTGCATCAATTTAACCATCAGGTGATGAGATGCAATCATTAAACCTAATTTATCATACTTATTTGTCCATAAAAGTGATTTTGCTAATGATTCTAAAATTGATGTTCTTCTTAAACATACAACATCTAAATCCTTACTTAAACGGTTTGCTACGGTTGTTTTCATTGTCCCGCGATAGCCACTAATAATAATAACTTGTTTCATAAAGTCTCCTGTGTCGTTTTATTTTATGCTAATCCAATAGCGTTTGATATATCCGTCATTTTTCCAGATGACATTCTCTAAGATGCCACCTTGTGATAAAATCACTTTTTCTGATACGATATTTTCTTCATTGCATGTCACGAGAACTTTATCAAATCCTCTTCTTTTGCAAATAGCTAAACCTGATTTTAAAATCAATCGGCCGTAGCCTTTACCTCTTTTTGATGGGGCGATACCATAACCGATATGACCATCATACTTAAAAAGATGATCATTTAATTTTAATCTTAGGTTTAAAGACCCATAAATGACCCCTTGACCATCAGTTAAGATATAGGTAACATCTGGGACTCTGGTTTCAGGGTGATACAATCCTTTTTCTCTTTTTTCTAGGACATCTAAATAATCTTTATAACTTAATCCCCTCATCTGATTGCTATGTGGAGTTACTTCATCATCATTTTTCCATTCATCTAAATAAGTTAAGTAATTTTTCTCGTCTTCTAATCTTAGTCTTCTTAATTTCAAATTTTTCATTTACCTAGTTTCCACCACGTATATGTTGCTAGTGGATAAAAGCCTAAACGGTAATAAAACTCTTGACCAGAGCCAACAACTGCATACTTGGCACCTGCTTTTTTAGAGCGTTTAAGCGATTCAAGAACGGAAGCTCTTCCTAGACCCATCTTTCTATAGTGTGGATCTGTTGCTACTGGCTCAACTAAGGCAACTGTGGTTCCTTCTTGATACCACATACCACAATAAGAAACATAATCTCCTGTTGGTGCGACAACAGCTATATTTAGAGATAAATTAACGTGAGGACCCGATAGACTAATCTTTCTATCACTTAATTCAGTTTCAGTCATTGTGGGTTCACCCGTATGATTGAAACCTCTCCAAAGGATTTGATGATATCTTTTGATATCCAGATGATCTTTCATATTTTCCAAATAGTAACCTTGAGGTAAAGTAAACTCAAGTGGTTGATCGAGATCAATTGCTGCAATCTGTTCCTTCTGTTCTGTCGCAGTTAATCCCATCTTATAGACGATTTTCTGCATTTCATGATCATCATCGGCGACGAGCATTCTAAAGCCTTCCTCGCTTCTTAAATCACGCATAGCAAACTGTGCGATTTCTCTTCTGAGATAAGGATATAAATGATGTAAGACGTAATAAGCTTCACCAAATTTTGATTCATAAGTTATTAAAGCAACAATGTTTCCGCTATCTTCCCAGACACCAATAGAATCTAGGTGATCAGCATCTAAAAATGGAAGAGAAAACATCCATTCCCATCTACCCCACGAGAAACTCATGGGTTCTAGTGAATCTTTTTGAATATTTTTTAAGAACTCACTTACCTTTAAAAAATCTTCAGAAAAATGTCCATAACCTTCTAAATCATTTAAATATCTGAATTTAATCATACAAATTCCCCTTCTTCAATAATCTTTTCTGTATTTTTATTTCTATTTTTATAGATCATCGTTATTAGCGATGCTACAACTAACCACAAAACTACACCCATTGTTATCATCATACGAAAATAGTCATATAAAATCAAAAAATGGATTATATAAAAAATCAGTGATAGACCTAAACTAACTTCTAGTAGTTGATATTTCTTTTTAATGATGAAATAAACTGTTATGCTAATGACACCAGAGATTAAACAAATAATTAATGTGACGACTATGTAGGCATACCAAGGTGCATCTATATGATTAAATCTACGCGTGGGATCAAAGTAATTAAATAGCCAAATTACACTACCTAATAAAATAATTAGTTTTTCATAGTTGTTTTTTAAAATCTTTGTGATTTCAATTTCCTTTGTATCCATAAAAAATTGTTCTGTCAAGATCGAAAGTAATAAACTTGCCAAAGATGCAGATATTCCAATTCCTCCAAAAACAAGAGAAAATAAGATTGTATAGCCACTACCTAATCCATATTGATACACAATAATTCCTATGAATGTAAAAAATCCAATAAACAATAAAGGTGATGGAATAAAGCCTATCCATTTTTTATTTGCAAGAATCCTTAATCCGAAAAATATTAAATGAGCGATGATAACGATTGGTAAATACTTGATGACAACTATATAACTTCCAACTACAAAATCTATTCCTTTGAATACAAAAACTAAACAGATTATAAATAAAATAGCTTCAACAATCATTTTAATTTTTTTGCTCATAAAATCCCCCTATTTATAAGTGTAATTCTGATTAATAATCGTCTCATAAGACCTGTCATCATAAAACTTTAAGATTTTTAAAGCTCTTAATGTGTTAAATCTGCTTGCTTTTGTGTCTTCAAGTTGAAAATGAATCCTACCAGAGTAATGTTTCCCCTGAGTAATATAACCTTTTTCCATTTGACTTAAGATGATATCGATTGCTTCTTTCATTCTGATATCATAAGGCATTTTAATGGATTGAAAGTATTCTAACGCTCTAAATGCATCATATTTCCAACGCACGGGATGATGAAAGGATGCCATATCTTTATTGATAATCTCATGCGTTCTTTCAGATCTGAACAGTCTTTTTCTTAACATGAACTCCCATGCTTTAGGAACCGCACGTGAGATCTCAGATAGACGGTATCCTGTATCTAGTTTTTCGTATTCATAGAGTGCTTCTAAAACTGAAATTGTTGTGTGAAGAGAACTCTTTTTAGGTTTTTGTTCTCTACTCCAATCACAATTCCATCCACCATCTTTAAATTGACGCTTTAAAATATAGTCAATGATTTGATTGGTTTTAACATCTTCAATGCGTCCATAGCACACCAAACCCATAATCATTGCTGAGACACACATGTCCTGAACTCTTTTTTTTGCGACAAAACCCTTGTTGTACCACATCTGGTTTAAAAGGTTTAAAGTCGCTTCTTGATAGATTTGATGCATTGGAAATACTTCCATATATTTAAGTTCCATGAGTGTATAATGTGTTGAAATCCATTTGGGTGAGTAAATACCACCACCCCACATTCTCGTTTTCACATCATAGAGCTTGAAATAACGATTAATATAGCCTTTTTCTTGAAAAACGACTTTCTCATCAAGTAAATATCGTTTTGTTAAGTATTGAATTACTGGATCACCTTTGAGTAACCAATCTATAGGTTTCATGAGGCACCTTCTTTGGATTCTAAGGTATCAAAAGTTAAAACAAGATCGACACATAAACGAGTGAGACCTAATCTAATATCTTCACGTGATAACCAATCACGGTTATCCCATTTATCTTTTGTTAGATCATCTCCACCATATAAAATGGCTCCATAGTTTGCTTTTCTAAATTTACTTACAGCAATCATCGCTGATTGCTCCATGTCAACTAAGATAGCTCCTTCTTCTTGTCTTAATTTAATTTTTCGCTTTGTTTCGCGGTAAAATGCATCTGTTGTCCAAGTTTTTCCGACAACAAAATCTATTTTTTCCGACTTTAAATACCCTTTTATTAAATTAACAACTTTCGTATTTGCTTTAATCTCACGACTTGGTTTAATGTAGTGATAACTTGTTCCTTCATCTCTAATTGCAGAATCAATGATAACTAAATGTCCAACTGTTAAGTCAGCTCTTAGTACACCAGCACCACCACAAAACATGATATGCTTGCTACCTAAAGCAATACATTCATCTAGGAATCCAGCGCACAGTGGTGCGCCTACCTTGCCAGGTATTAAAGCAACATCTTTACCCTTTAACTTAAAGATTTCTAAATCATTTTCTCCTTTAAGTGTTAAGAGATGTGAAATCTCATCATGTTCGAATAAATAATCAATGGCATCCTTAAAGAAACAAACCACAAGATGACTAGGTAGGGCTTCTTTCTTACTTGAGGCCATCCTTGGATTGATAAATGCTGTTCTTGTTGGATCAAATTCGAGAATTGGAAATTCTTTTTTGATAGCCATCAGATTGCTCCTAATAAGTTGATTTATTCTCTATTATCTTTAAAGTATATCTTAGATTTTGCAAAGCGTTGATATACTTTTCTTCTGCGTCTTGTGTCATGACTCTCAAAGAAAAATAATGAAAATGCTTCCCACATTAAAAACCAACCACCAATGAAAAAGCCTTCAACAACAATTGAAAAAGTGAAATTGAGATCTGTTAAGAGCCTAAGTCCATATGCACCTATCAAAAACAAGATTGCGATTGATACATAAGTTAATATTTGACGATAGTTTTTATGGAGTAATCGTTCAATAAAAAATAAGACAGTTCTAAAATTATTTTGGATTCCGATCATACTAATATTTTCTTTTTCAGTATCATTAAACTGTTTAGGTAGGTAAAAACAGATCTCAATGGTTTCATCCATTGGAATTTCATATCCTGCTTGCTCTATATAACTTAATAGTTCGGGTTCCATATCCTTCTTTTTTAATTGTGAAGCATCCCAACCATTAAAGATTTCTGAGTAATCATCAAGTGAGATTTCAATTAAAAATGCATGATTTTCAGGGTTTCTATTATAAACGTTAAGTAATTCTTTTTTCTTTGGCATAAAGTCCTCTTTTTATCTATTATACACGAGATAGATTGAATTTTTCTACTCATATGTGAGTTAAACTCAACTTAAATGAAATCAGAGACTTGATCCATAGATTGTCTTGCCTTTACTCTAATTTTGGTGTCGTCACTATAACCCAATGAGATAATGAGTCTTACGCGTTTTTTCTTATCAATCGATAATAGTTTTTTGACTTCATATTCATTAAACCAACCCACAATAACATTTTCTATACCTAGGTCAGCTGCTGCTAAAGCAAGATAAGCTGATACAATTCCAATATCGAATTGTGCATAGTCCTGATCTTTAATCTTTACTCCAAGAATTGAAATTAGATTTGATTTTTCTTCTACAATCACAATAAATGCTGCTGCATCATCATTAAACTGTTGCATACTTGATGTTAATTTCTTCTTTATCTTTGGGTCTACGACCACAAGAAAATGCCAGGGTTGTCCATTGACAGCTGATGGAGCTAACCGACCAATTTCAATAAGTTCTAATAATTTTTCTTTGTCGATCAGTTTTCCATTAAACTTTTTACAACTCTGTCTTTTTAATGCTAATTCATGAAAGTCCTTCATTTAACTATTCTCCTATCTTAGTTGTTGTTTCTTTATTCTTTAGTATTAAACCAATGCCACCTAAGAGTAGCGGTACTTCAACGGTAAGTATTGTTAACCATTTTTCTGCAGTATCTACATAGAATTTAAATAAGAAGAATAAAGCGATGCCACTAACAATGAGGAGTCCCCCTAAAATCATTTCTTTTTTCCACAATAGTGCCACTGCAAGTAAAAGGATGATGCCAGGTGACGCATTGATAAAGAATCCAATAACACGTTCAATTAGTGTGGATTCTGGCAAATCAAAAGAATCAAATGACATGAGGATAATAAATAATCCGAGTAAAATAATAAAGATTTTAATTACCAGCCGTAAGGTTTTCATAAGTTCACCTCCTTCATCATGGTGTTTTGTCTTATGAATATTCCTTGACAACCCTTTTAAATCCTTGCTATTTGAAGATAATCTGTTTTACTTCTTATCTTGAGGTTTAATTAGATTTGAAATATCTACAATCTGCATTAACATTCTTCTTAACTTGAAAAAACTCGTTTCATCAAATTTTCTAATTCTTCTTGTCATGGGTTTTAACGAGATACCGATATGTAGTTCATCACCTGTACTACTGATTGAGACACTTGGACTTTCAAATACTTCCTTGATTAATGTATATAATCTAATGTATTTTGTATCGATGTCAAATTGACCAGGTGTGACATAAGCTCTAAGATCATCGATATCAGTCAGTTTGTTATATTTTAATCTACCATAGGGGCTATGGAGTGTTCTGAGTTGAAAAATAGGTGCTTGATATTCTTTAATCACGTAATAGAATCCATTCAAGTAAGATACGCTTTTCTGACCAGGGTTATAGACCAATGTATCATAGACATCAATAGCGTAATGATACTTGGATTCGAAACTAAGTTTTGAATTCAATATTTTCGCAGAAAAAGTTGGGTAAAGATTACTTGCGTAAAAGAAATCCTTTTGTTTTGGAAAAGACTGATATAAAAATAACACAGGTTCTGAAGTGTTAATATCATCAACAACTTTGGGATACAAATATTCATAATAAGGTTTTTCACTTATATAAACGAAATTTAATATGAGTGTCATTAACCAAAGAACTAAAAATAATCCAAGTGACACCAAAAACAAAAATTTATAAATTTCTTTTACATCATATAAGATGAAAAACAAGATGGTAGGTATGACAAAAGATGATGCAACATAAATCATTACTTTAATAATTTTTCTTTTGTATTGTTTTAATAACGTTTGATATGCTTTTGCAAATTCTTTGTTGTGAGTAAATTCCATAACCTACCCCTTTCTTATGACGTCTAAGTTAACTGAGATGAGATGTAATATTTTTTTCAACGACATGAATGTGATGATGTTTATTAACATTAAGAATGGTAATACTACCATTATCAATTTTAACCTTATCACGCTCATCTAGATTATAGCCTAACAAGTGGCATAATAAGACTCTAATCACACCTCCATGGGTGACAATAAGAATATTATTATACTTTTTTTCTATGAGTGGCATAAAGGTTGATAAAACGCGTTTTTGAAAAGAAGCAAGTGATTCACCACCAGATATAATCAATCCAACTAATTTTTCTTCTGCTTCTTTAAGGTCGTCTTTATACTGAACTTCGATTTCTTCCCAGGTTTTACCTTCCCAATCACCAACATCTAATTCTCTAAATCCATGACATAACTTCATCCGGCAATCCTTTGTAAGATGAATATTGATTGCTGTCTTTAATGCACGTAATAAATCACTGGTATAAATATAATCTAAAGGAACATTCTTAAAATAATTGGTTAACATCTTTGATTGCATTAAACCAATTTTATCTAATTCTACATCAACCCATCCTTGGAACCTATGGGTTTGATTCCATTCAGTTTGTCCATGTCTGACGAGATAGATTTTCATCAGAACGCCTCCAAATCTTATGATTACAGGAAATGGCCTTTTAACTTAAGCAGTGTTACTGATTCGACTAATGATGTATAGGGAAACATATCAATAGGTACAGTTTCAATCACATCGTATGTGTTCATAAGCAAATCTAAATCTTTTGCTAAAGTCGATGGATTACATGATCCGTAGATTAAACGTCTAGGATGGAAGGTATTAATCAGTTCAATTGTTTGTCTTCCTAATCCTGTTCTTGGAGGATCAAAAAACATCACATCAATCTTTTTAGCTTTTAATCCGTTTAAAGCTCTTTTGAAATCACTTTGTAAAATCGTAACATTAGTAATGCCATTTCTTTCTAAACTAATCTTCGCACTTTCACATGCTGATTTATCTAATTCAATTGCATAAACATGATGTACATCTTTGTGTATATAATGACTGACTGGTGCAACCCCTGCATAAGCATCAATTGCAATTTCAGATGATCTTAGGTTTGCTAGTCTTCTCATTTCTAGATAAAATTTGTCTGCCTGAGCTGAATTGAGTTGGAAGAATGCTTCTGGTCTTAATAAGAATTCATATTCATTTAAGCGTTCATTTAGTTCTAAATTTCCATGAAGCAATCTCATTTCATCAGTGAAAAATCCTGGTTTCTTGAGTTCTGTATTCATGACTTCAACAACTGAAACAACTGAAGGTTCCTTTTTAATTAAATCATTAACAAGCTCTTTAATCTTTCCTGATTTCCTTGCCATAATAAAGGAGACTTGGGCGATTTGATTGGCTTCACTGACTCTAACAATTAATGAGCGAACATAACCTTTTTTCGTCTTTGTATTGATGCCATCGACTCCGTGTTTATCCATTAGAAAGACAATCGTAGATAATATTTGATTGATTAACTTATTTTGAACAGGACAATCATCTAAGGGTACAAACTGATTTGAACCTCTTGCATACATGCCAAAAACGTTATGTCCTCTAATATTTTGAACGGGTAAAGATGCCTTGTTGCGATAATTTTTGGGTTCATCAGCTCCAAGAGTATCCTTGATGAGGTTATAGTTGAATTTTTTATGAATATAGCGTTCAAAAGATTTAACGAGAATTTCTCTTTTTTGAATGAGTGTTTCCTTATAATCTAAATGTTGGGTTTGACATCCACCACATAAGTCATATATAGGACAGAAAGGTACTCTTCTTTTAGGGTTTTCTATAATTATTTTGTCGATTTTTGCGATTGCTCTGTTATCAAAAACTTCGGTAACGATAACCTCAATCTCTTCTTCAGGTAAAGCTTGATCAACAAAAATGGCTAATTTATTGTAATAACCAATGCCTTCTCCATTAATTCCCATCCGTTTTATTAAAATGGTCAATCTATCGTCAATCTTTATATGCTCATTCATTTTGCACCTCATCTTCTACCTTCATTTTAACACAAAAAGAGCTAACAAGTATTAATCAAAAAAAAAAATGGGAACCAAGTTCCCATCTAAAAGTTTATCTTATAATTGGTAGAAACCCACTTGCTAAATAGAGAATTAATCCAATGATACCAAATATAATTATTTGTCTAAACTGGTTTTGAAAATGTTTTTGATTTGTATCAATGGGGAGGACAAATATAGGATCTTTTGCAATCATTTCACTCAAATTAGTGGATGATAACTCATATATTTTAACCCGTGTTAGAAAATAACTTCCGATCAAGATGATAATTGATCCTAAATGCCACAACGGACGGTTCATCAGATCTTGACCTAAATTAAATGTTTCAAGATAAAGCATTTGATCAAAGAATCTATTTTCTATCAGTATCATTAAAGACCAGATAGGTATTATTAGTGAAAGTAGTTTCAAGGGTATTACATAGATTCTCTTTTTCTTATACTTAGGAATTTCTGCTTTCATTTTTTCTAATTCAGCATATGCTTCTTCACTTAAAGGAAAATCAATGTCAAATTGGATAGTCTTGTAATTAATATCACCTTTTTCAGCTGTAAACACGTCTTTCCATTCAATTGAATCAAAGAGATACTTTTTACTCATATATTCCATGTTGTTATAATTGAAAACAAAATCGAAAGATGGAACGAGTGTTTTATATATATTGAATTTTTTTAGTTTAATCGATAATTGTTTTGAATCTTCTGGATGTTTGTGCTTAATATCATTTCTAATTTCAGCTTGAATGACCTGGTCTGTTTCATTATCACCAAGTTCTATCTGATTAACTGGCAGGCAATTTTTGATACCAAAAGTATCAAAGACATCTTTAAACTCAAGTGCTAAATAATTATCTTTATCATTGGATTGAAAAAAGCCACTTCCTTTTTTCAATTCATGAAATTGATTGATGAGTTCAGCATCGGAGTTCTGATTTTGATTAAAGTAACCTTCGGAAAGTTCAACAGGCTCATAAACAAAGTTTTCAGAATCAGATGTGAATTTGCTGTACTCATAGGATGCATTAAGCAATTTAACTTTGAGATCAAAATAGATTCTAACCTGAATTTTGTCTTCATCAAGCCATTTCTTAAATGATTGATCAGCATAAAAACAATGTTCAACAACATCCTTTACTTGAGATTTAATACGATCGATCGAAAATTGGGAATAGACATACTTCGTGTGAATTAGTACTTTACCTGCTTCTAGAAATTCTTGATACTTTTCATCCATATATCCATTTTTAATTGCTTCTTTGAGTTGAAGAAAAGCTTTTTTTTCATTTTTATATGCATCACTTTGATAAATACGATAAAGATATAAATGACTTTCTTTTGATATATCTTCTTTGATTGATTCTAAAAATAATTGCTCAGCACTCTTAAAAGACCCTTTTTTATAGAGTAATTTGGCAAGTACAAACTTTGTTTCTCTATAACCTAAGCTAAAGGCTTTCTGATAATATTCTTCCATTTCTTCAAGTGTACAAGTTGTATTAAATATCTCATTATCAAGAAGGTATGGAAGGGTTGCTTCGATATTTCCTTGACGGAAAATCTCTATCATCAGCTCACTACCTAATTGGTAACCATCTTCAAAATATATGCTTTTAGAATTTTCTGCTTGCTTAAAAAGAAGTTCTGCACTCAGAATCTTTGCTTGCACATGATTGAGCTGAGATGATTTAATTAAGTAATCAATAGCAATATCAGTATCTTGGGTGTAACCATTACCATTGTAATAATCCAAGCCAAGCTGATAGAGCCAATCCGCTTTTCTCATAGAATTCTCCTGTTAGATATGGCTTATATTCATTATACTCACTTTTTTATAAAATAAAAAGTCAATAATCAAAACTGATCATTAACTTATATTTTTTATTGATAAACTTTCTATTTTTTTAATCTAACGACTTCTCTTGCAATCATGACTTCTTCATTGGTTGGAATAATGAAAGATTTAACTTTAGAGTTCTTGGTTGTAATCATTCTTTCACCACGAAGTGCATTTTGTTTATAATCAATTTCAATACCAAGTACTTTAGCAGCTTTTAAAACATGTTCTCTAACTTCAGGAGCATTTTCACCAATGCCTGCTGTAAAGATAATCGCATCAAGTCCACCCATATAAACATAATATGAACCAATATAGTCAGCAATTCTTTTGACTTGAATATCATGAGCAAGTAGTGCACGATGATTTCCTTTTTCCATCGCTTCAATGATATCTCTTGAATCATTTGAAATACCTGAAACACCAAGATAACCGGATTTCTTATTGAGTTCATCTAGGACTTGTGCAAATGTTTTGTCTTCTTTATCTGCTATCAGCATTAAAACTGAAGGATCGATATTTCCAGACCGAGTGCCCATAGGAATTCCCTCTAGAGGAGTGAGCCCCATCGAAGTATCAACAGATTTACCAGAATCAACAGCACATAATGATGCACCATTACCTAAGTGACAAATAATAATTTTTGCTTTTGGATTATCAAGTAATACAGCAGCTCTTTCTGAAACAAATTGATGAGATGTTCCATGAAAACCATACTTTCTAACACCGTACTTTGTATACCATTCATAAGGTGTTGCATATAAATATGCATCTTCTTTCATCGTCTGATGGAATGTTGTATCAAAGACTGCAACTTGAATCACTTCAGGAAGTGCTTTTCTAAACCCTTCTATCCCCATAATGTTTGCAGGATTATGTAGCGGTGCTAAATCATTTAAACTTCTAATTTTAGCAACAACATCATCAGTAATAATGACTGAGTCTATAAAGATTTCTCCTCCTTGAACCACGCGGTGTCCAACACCAGTGATATCGTCTAAAGAATCAATAATCTTATGCTTGATTAAACCTTCAACAACCAAATGAACAGCATCCTTATGATCTAAAATTTCTTTTGTAATAGAAATCTTTTCTCCATTCACTTTAATTGTAAAAACCGCATTATAATAGCCAATTCTTTCAACTAGCCCCGATGTAATCACTTCTTCACTGGGCATCTTTAAAAGTTGGAACTTTAGTGATGAACTACCAGCATTAACTGCCATAATTTTCATAGTTTGATATCTCCTTATATTCTTATCATAAACTATTTATATGCATTATTCAAGCATATGAACAAATATTCATGTTAATAAATGTATGCATAAATTGCGATAAACAATAAAATGGTACCCATACTGGTAAAAATATGCCAGATAAAATGGAAATACTTAATCTGTGGGAACACGTAAAATGCAACACCTGCACTATATGCTATGCCACCACCTAAAACCAGCCAAAATGCTCTTGGATCAAATGCGAAAAGTTGTTGGATAAAAACAATAGCACTCCAACCCATCGCAAGATATAAAAATAAGTGCAATTTCGCGAATTTCTTAATCCAAATAGATTTGAACACGACACCGATACCAATCAAAATCCATTGAACGATGAAAAGTAGGGGTCCTAGACCTAATCCTATAATCCCAAAGACGGGTTCCTGCATTGCAGGAAGCAATAACAAGGGAGGTGCGAATGTTGCACCAATTAAGATATAGATGGACAGGTGATCAAACCTTTGAAAAACATCTTTAGCTTTCGGATGAAATAAAGCGTGATAGATTGTACTCATCGTATAAAGATTAATCATTCCAAATCCAAAGATAATCGCACTAACGACCTTAATTGATGTATCACTTTTTATCAATAATAAAATTAAAGCAACGACACCAAATATAGCCATAAGTCCATGCGAAACTGCATTTGCGATTTCTTCGCCTAATGTTTGTTCATTCCCGTTTTTCATGATGCATCCTCTTTTTCTATGAATTGATCGAGAAAGTCTTTACCTTTGTGTGTTTCAGGTTCCATCTTTTCTAAATCGTAATAATCAAATTGTCTTAAGGCTTCATATGCAACAACTGCAACCGCATTCGATAAATTAATCGATCTTACTTTATCTGTGGTTGGTATGCGGTAACAATTTTCTAAATTTTTTGCTAATAATTTACGATCAACACCCGTTGATTCCTTACCGAAAATCAAATAGATAGGTTCCTTAAGCGCTTTATAATCAATATCAGCATAATTTTTTTTACCATAACGTGTCAAAAAAAGATAAGTTCCCGGATTATTTTTAGCAAACTCCTCATAATTAAGATAAATAATATAATCAAGGTGTTCATAATAATCAAGTGCACTTCTTTTGAGTTTCTTTTCATCTATTTTGAAACCCAAAGGTTCAATCAAATGAAGTCTCGCTCCGATTGCAACACAGGTTCTCATAATATTTCCTGTATTTTGTGGTATTTCTGGTTCATATAAAACGATATGAAACATCATGCTCACCTCTACTTTTTTTCAGAAAAACAGTATTGTTTTACGACAATACCGTTTTTAATATTTGTCTTTTTATCTATCTTTTATTTTGTTTAATTAAGCTCTGTTTCAAATCCCACAATTCTTGTGATAAGTCAACATAGAATTCATGTGGTTTTTCAAGTCTTAGGACTTCAGGCCATAATTTCTGATGTTTTTCTTTTGCATAGGCTCTAATTTCTTTTAAGCTTGGCAATAAGTAAACCAGTTTTCCTTTTTCAAAGATTGGAATTAATAAAGGTTCAACTGTATATTTTTCAATCAGTTTACTCTTCCAAGGAAAATTGGGATCAAAAATATGATATGGCTTTGTTGCGTCAATAACCTCATCAAACAAGGTTATAACGTCAGCTTCTGCCATCCCGTTTTCATCATAGAACCTGTAGACCTGTTTAAATCCAGGAATAGTGGTTTTTTGAACGTTGTCACTAATCTTTATCTTAGAGACGAGCTTACCATCAACTTCAATCGCTGATAGCTTAAACACACCACCAAACACAGCTTCAGAACGTGCAGTTACCAAACGTTCACCGACACCAAAAGAATCGATTTGAGCACCTTGATGAATTAATTCTTTGATGAGATATTCATCTAAAGAATTGCTAACGGTAATCTTTGTTTCTTTCATTCCTGCAGCATCAAGCATTTTTCTAGCTTCTTTTGTTAAGTAAGTCAAGTCACCACTATCTAGGCGAATTCCTTTAAGCATTTGACCCATGGGAGCTAAAACTTCCTTTTGAATTTTGATTGCATTAGGTAATCCTTGTTTTAAAGTGTTATAAGTATCAACAAGTAAAACAGCATTTTGGGGATAAGTTAATGCATATGCACGAAATGCATCGTATTCTGTGGCATAGCTTTGTACATAACTATGTGCCATGGTTCCTAATGAAGGTATTTGATACGCAAAATCAACATACGTATTTGATGAGCCAATAACACCGCTAATATAGGCTGCACGTGCACCATATATCGATGCATCATAACCGTGAGCGCGTCTCGCTCCAAATTCTAGAACACCTCTACCTTGAGCAGCATAAACGATTCTTGCTGCCTTTGTAGCAATTAAGCTCTGATGATTGATTGTCAAAAGAATCATCGTTTCAATGAGTTGACATTCCAAGATTGGACCTTTAACGACAACAATTGGTTCATGAGGAAAAATGGGTGTTCCTTCTTTCATCGCATATACATCACAGTGAAATTTGAATGTTTTTAAATAGGTAAGAAATTTGTCATCAAAAATATTTTTTGATTTTAAGAATTTTAGTTGTTCTTCTGTAAAATGTAGATTTTTAATATAATCAATGACTTGTTCTAATCCTGCGAAGATGGCATAACCACCATCATCTGGTATAGATCTAAAAAAGACATCAAACACGGCAATTTCATTATGTTTGTTATCTTTAAAATATCCGTTGGCCATCGTTAATTCATAAAAATCCATAAGTAATGATAAATTTCGTTTTTCCATAGGACCATTTCCTCCTGTTTCGACACTTACCATTCTAACACTTTTTGTCTTTATTTGATATAATAATGTATAGAATATGTGAGGTTTAAGATATGATTGTTATCCTATCACCAGCTAAGACGTTTTCTAAGAACATAACCCGTTATGAAACAAAACCCATCTTTTTAGAAGATGCCGTTTTATTGAATAAAAAGTTAAGAAAATTATCATTAACAAAGATTTCTTCTTCAATGAAAATATCTATAGAACTCGCTATAAAGGTTAAAGATGATTACGAATCATTTAATTTTAATCCCAGATCAGCTATTTATGCATATGATGGTTATGCTTTTAAAGGATTTGATGTCCATACCCTAGATAATAAAGCTTTGACTTATCTCAAAGATCATTTAATAATTCTTTCTGGACTATATGGTATTGTCCGTCCGTTTGATGGGATTACACCGTACCGTTTAGAGATCAAAGATAAAACAATTCTCAATTTATATCATTATTGGGAAAATAAGATATCATCTTACCTTAAAAATCATTATTCTAATGAACTCATCATCAATTTATCATCTGGTGAATATCAAAAAGTGATTGATCAAAATATAAAGATGATCAATATTC
>CAZVDQ010000033.1:0-16921 GCA_964625435.1 uncultured Mariniplasma sp. | reverse complement strand
CTTTTCCACAACTTTTGTGGGAAAAAAAAGGATCATCGTCTCCGAAATTGACCCTTTCCTTTACCCTTACCTTTTTTATTTTTTGTAGGTTGCATGACCTTTGATGGATTTTTAGATAAACCCTCGAGTTCCTTCTCATCCATACTCATCATTTTCTTCATCATTTGCTTTTGTGCTTCAAGAGCCTGTCTCAAACGATTGAGATCTTGAACTTTCATCCCAGAACCTTTAGCTACGCGTTCTCTTCTTTTTGAACTCATATCAATTAGTTTTGGATCTTTTTTTTCAGCATCTGTCATACTGTGAATCAGCACACCCATTTGCTCAAATTGTTTATCATCAACCTGTGAAGCAGCATTTTTCATCTGTCCCATACCAGGTATAAATCCTAATATTTTGCTCACAGATCCCATTCTTTTAATCATCTTGAATTGCTTGAGCAAATCGTTATAATTAAAAGTGTTTGACATCAGTTTTTCCATCATACCTTTTGCTTCATCTTCATCAATTGATTCAGTTGCTTTTTCAATTAGTGTTAACACATCACCCATGCCGAGAATTCTAGATGCCATTCTTTCTGGATGGAAGACTTCAAAAGTATCCATCTTTTCCCCATTAGAAGCAAATTTAATTGGAATTCCAGAAACTTCTTTAATTGATAATGCCGCACCACCTCTGGTATCTCCATCTAATTTAGTTAAAATTGCACCAGTTGCATTCAATTGTTCATGAAAACTTTTACAGATATTTGCGGCATCTTGACCTGTCATTGCATCAACGGTTAAGAGGATTTCATTTGGTTTGGCTATCTGTTTGATATCAACTAATTCATGCATCATTTTTTCATCGATATGTAGACGACCAGCGGTGTCAATTATAACAACATCATATCCATTTTTCTTCGCATATTCCAAGCCATCAGAAACAATTGTTTTTGCGTCAATAAGGCCTTTATCGAATACTTCAACATCAATTTGTTTACCAATGATTTTTAACTGTTCAATAGCAGCAGGACGATATACATCAGCTGCAATAAACATCACTTTTTTCTGTTCAGTTTTTCTGATGTAAACACCTAATTTACCGATTGCAGTTGTCTTACCTGAACCTTGCAAACCAATCGTCATAATTGTCGTTAGACCATTTAAATTATAGCGTATACCTTCAGTATCTTCACCCATGACACGTTTTAATTCATCATGAACAATTTTAACAACTTGTTGACCTGGATTCAATCCTTTAAGGATCTTTTCTCCAATAGCTTTTTCTTTAATATTTGCTATAAAACTTTTGACAACCTTAAAATTAACGTCTGCTTCTAATAAAGAAAGACGTACTTCGCGCATCATTTCATCAATATCGTTATCGGTTAATAAGCCCTTACCTACCAAACGGCGCATCGCCATTTGCATACGTGAGCTCAAACTGTTTTCTGCCATTATTCATCCAACTTTCTTAAGTCTTTTAATAGGGATAAATCCTGTTTTAAGATTGCTTCATCTATGATTTTTTTTCTTGTTTCCTGCATCTTAAAAAGATGAAGTTTTTCCTCATAAGAAATCAAATGATCTTCTACAGTTCTTAACTGATCATAAACTGCATTTCTGCTGACTTGATATAATTCAGCTATTTCCTGCAAAGAATAATCTTCTCTATAATAATGCTCAAAATAGAGTGCTTGTTTATCTGTAAGCAATTGTGCATATAAATCAAAAAGCTGATTAAGTTGTTCTTTCTTTTCTAAGCTTTCCATAGTTCTCCTTAAAAGAAATCCTTAAATAATCCATATATATATTGTTCTATATCAAACATGACTAAATCATCAATCTTTTCACCCAATCCAACATATTTTATTGGTAGGTGATAGAGATGTCTAATTGCTAATACAATACCGCCTTTAGCAGTACCATCAAGTTTGGTTAATATTATTCCACTAACATCAGTTGCTTCTTTAAATACCTCTGCTTGACGCATGCCATTTTGTCCAGTTGTAGCATCAATAACTAGCAAGGTTTCTTGAGGTGCATGTGGTAAAGTTTTTTGAATGACTCTTTTCATTTTTGAAAGTTCTGCCATTAAATTTACTTTAGTTTGAAGTCTACCAGCAGTATCTACTAAAACAACATCATATTTTTCATTTCTAGCAATTTCTAATGCATCATAAATGACACTAGATGGATCGGATCCTGTTTCCTTTTTAAAAACAAATGTCCCACTTCTTTTTCCCCATTCAGCAATCTGATCGATTGCTCCAGCTCTAAATGTATCACCAGCAACCATCATGACTTTCTTTCCGTCGTCTTTGAGTTGTTTCGCCATTTTACCAATGGTTGTTGTCTTGCCGACGCCATTCACACCGACAAACAAATAGACATTGACTTCATTATCATCATAATTTAAATCAGTTTGAACAAGTTCACCCTTCAAGTAAATCTCAAACATTTTATCAACAATAATCTCAGCGAGATCATTAGGATCGTTAATCTTTTTATTTTCAACTTCAAGTCTGAGTTGAGCAATAAAATAAATGACTGTATCAATACCTATATCTGCTTGAATAAAAATATCTTCGAGCGAATCAAAAAGTTCATCATCAATTTGATTTGATGCTGATAGTATTGCTTTAAGATTACCTAAATTTTCTTTAGTTTTATGTAAACCTAATTGATATCTTTCATTCTTAGGTTTTTTACCAAATAATTTCTGAAACAATCCCATAATAATCTCCTAATTCTTTGAATATTATACCATATGAAA
The DNA here is from genome assembly GCA_964625435.1 of uncultured Mariniplasma sp. Classification (GTDB taxonomy): domain Bacteria; phylum Bacillota_I; class Bacilli_A; order Acholeplasmatales; family Acholeplasmataceae; genus Peloplasma. The sequence continues at coordinate 14,164 of CAZVDQ010000033.1, read as the reverse complement.
AACAAAACCGAAAGATTATTCTTTCGGTAAATTCTTGACAAATGATAGTAGATTATCAAAATCTAAATGTTGACTCATCTCATCCACATATTCAAGATATACAATTTTTCTATGCTCATCCAGAACGAATACGCTTCTAGCTTGAAGTCTTAATTCTTTAATATTTGTGCCATATTTATTTCCGAAATCTAAATCTAGATAATCGCTTAATGTAATAACGTTATCAATACCTGAGTTCCCGCACCATCTCGCTTGAGCAAAAGGTAAATCATTGCTGATCGTTAGGACTGTAACATCGTTTCTTTCAGCTAATTCCTTATTTACTGTTCTTGTTTGTCTATCACAAACCGTTGTGTCCAATGATGGAACAACATTTAAGATGATATATCTGGATTTATAATTACTTAGGTGTTTCACTTCACTATTGACGTTTAATGCTGTAAAGTTTGGTGCAGCATCACCAATATATTTTTCTACTCCCAATAAAGTGATTGGTTTTCCTTTTGATGTTTTCATTTTGACACTTCCTTATTTTTTATTCATCAATATTATATCATATGAAAAATTATTACACCATAAAAAAGCGATCCCCTGAAAAGACAGGGGATCAACTAAGGGGATTTCGTGCACTTCTGTACACTAAAATAGGGGATAAGTAGCATTCAACTTGAATGCAACATCATAATATCACTTTTATTTTTAATTGTAAAGAAATTAATATTCATCCCTAATCATTATGTACAATAGTGTGAAAAAACACTATTTTTTAACATATTTGCACTTAGGAAAGCCACTACAAGCAATAAACTCACCATATTTACTATTTCTAATAACCAATGGTTTTCCGCACTTAGGACAGATTTCATCAGTCATTTTAGGTTCTATCTTCTTCATATCTTTCTGAGCTGTTACAACCAATGGAACAAAACTGTGATAGAATCTCGAAACAAGATGAAGCCCACTTTGTTTACCATCAGCAATTTCATCTAAAACAGTTTCCATTCTAGATGTATAATCAATATTGATAATTTTCGAGAAAAATAGATCTAATTGTTCAGATGTCAATGTGCCTTGTGATGATGGCTTAAATCTCTTTTCAACAATTTCGACATAATCTCTATTTTTTAATGTTTGAATGATTTGTGCATAAGTAGATGGTCTACCAATGCCTAATGATTCCATTTCCTTAATCAAAGTTGCTTCACTATATCTTGTCTTAGGTGTTGTTACTTTCTCAATCGATAATACTTCTTTTGCTGAAATTTCCTGATTAATTACCAAATGTGGTAAATGTTTATCCTTAATTTTTGATTCAGAGTACATCTTGAGATGACCTTCGAATTTTTCAATACTACCTTCTGCTAAATATTTATGTCCATGAGATTCTAGTCTCAACTTGGTATTATCAAAGATTGCAGGAGCCATTAAACTCGCAACTGCTCTTTGATAAATTCTTTTATATAGTTTGTGCTCATCACGTGATAAATACTGTTCCATGCTTTCAGGAGTTCTTTCAATACTAGTGGGTCTACAAGCTTCATGTGCATCCTGAGCATTTGCCTTAGTTGTTACTTTATATTTTCCTAAATAGTTTTTTCCATAATTGCTTTCTATATAATGATGTGCTTCTTTAATAAATGGTTCAGCAAGTCTCGTAGAATCAGTTCTCATGTAGGTAATCAATCCAATCAGTTCTCCATGGATTTCTTTACCTTCATAAAGCGCTTGAGCAACCATCATTGTTCTAGCTGCACTCATCGATAAATTAGATATTGCATCTTGTTGTAATGTTGAAGTAATAAATGCTGGTTTTGGATTTCTTTTTGATTCTTTGACTTGAATATTAGTTACAATAAATGGATTTTGAGATTCTTTGACAATGAGATCAGCTTCTTCTTTGCTTAATCTCTTTCCTTGCCCTATTACGTAATCAGCTTTCATATGGTGGAAGCATGCTTCGATTTCATAATAAGTTTCAGGAATAAATGCTTCAATTTCTTTTTCCAGATCAACAATCAATTTTAATGCAACACTTTGAACACGCCCAGCAGATTTTGATTTAATTTTATTTTGTAATAGCTTAGATAGTTTAAAACCGATGATACGGTCTAAAACACGTCTCGCTTCCTGTGAGAAGACGAGATGCTGGTCAATAGGTCTGGGATGATTTAAAGCCTCTAAAATAGCTGGTTTTGTAATTTCTCTAAAAACGATTCTATTATTTGCTTTTGGATCTAATTTTAATAGTTCTGCTAAGTGCCAACCAATCGCTTCACCTTCACGGTCAGGGTCGGTAGCTATTAAAACATCTCTATTTTTACTTTTAGCAATCAGTTCTTTTATTAAAGATGCTTTTGTAGGTATAATCTTATAGATTGGAGTAAAATCATTTTCTATATCTAGACCAAGTCCATCAACTCCTGATGTTGCTAAATCACGAACGTGACCTTTCGAAGATAAAACAAGCACGTCGTTGCCAACGTAACTAGCGATTGTCTTTGATTTAGATGGTGATTCAACGATGATTAATTTTTTATTCATGACAACACTCCATTTCATATCTATTATAGTGTCTTAATTCTGATTGTCAAGTTAAAAGAGTCACTTAATTTTTATATATATTTTAATAATATATATTTTTCGCTACACCTTATATTAACTAAAAATCACATAATTTCTCTAATAAAGAAAAGAAGTTCATCACTTCTTCTTTAACATTGACTTTATAGGTTCATATGTCTTTCTATGTATGGGTGTTGGTCCATATTTACGAATAGCTTCTAAATGTTCTTTTGTTCCATAACCTTTATGCTGTTTAAAATTATATAAAGGAAAGATCTTATCCATTTCAACCATATAAGCATCTCTTGTTGTTTTTGCTACAATTGAAGCTGCAGCAATGCTCACACTTTGAGCATCACCTTTGATGATACTCTTCATGGGAATATCTATTTCCATTGGCATCGCATCAACAAGTAGAAACTCTGGTTTGATTTTCAATTGATTAATTGCTGAAATCATTGCTTCTCTACTCGCTCTATATATATTGATCAAATCAATTTCTTCAACAGATGAAATACCTATACCTATCGAAATTGCATTCGCTTTAATTTCTTCTAATGCAATCTGTCTTTGCTTTTCGCTTAATTTTTTTGAATCATCAACATATTTAAGGATTGCTCCTTTTTTCAAAATAACAGCAGCAGCAACTACCGGTCCCGCTAATGGACCTCTACCAGCTTCATCAACTCCAGCAATATAAGTTAACCCTTCTTGATAAAGCTCATTTTCAAAAAAGTACATACTAGAGTCTGTCAAAGGATAGACCTCCCAATTGCTTATTTCTAATATCAGTTAATACAATAGTATAGACGCGTTGATAATCAATTAACCCACCTTTTAATAATGCACCTCTTTGTTTACCAATAATATCAAGCATTTCAATAAATTCTTCTTCTTTTTCTATCCCATAACGATCTAATAATCTTTTAGGGTAATATGTCTTAAGAAAAGTGAGTGCATATTGAACAATATCATCTTCAGGTAAAATCTTATCTTTAATAGCACCTGTAATTGCTAAATGATATCCCACTTTTTTATCTTCAAATTTTGGCCAGAGAACACCAGGTGTATCTAATAATTCAAAATCCTCACTTAATTTGATCCATTGTTGAGCTTTTGTAACACCAGGCGTGTTTCCTGTTTTTGTTGCACTTGATTTTGACATTTGATTTATTAACGTTGACTTACCAACATTTGGAATACCTAAAATCATCGTCCGAATTGGACGATCTTTTAAACCTTTATCTCTATTTCTATCTATTTTTTCCTTGAGAACCATCTGAGCGACATCACGTATCTTTGATACATTTTTTCCTGATTGCGCATCAATTTTCAAGGTTGCAAACCCTTGATTTTCATAATACTTGATCCATTGATTAAGTATCGATTCGTCAGATAAATCCATTTTATTAAATAAAATAAGTATTGGTTTATGTTTAATAATCTTAAATAATTCTGGATTCATACTTGATTTAGGAAGTCTTGAATCAAGTAAAACCAAAACGATATCCATTAAAGCAGTTCTTTCTCTGATCTGTCTTAAGGACTTGAACATATGCCCTGGAAACCATTGAATTTGTTTCATCATTTGATTACACCCATTGGCCATAATCTAAAAATGACCTTACCTATAATATCTTGTTCATAAACGGCTCCAAATCCTCTACTATCAAAGGAACCGGGATAGTCTCGATATCGATCCAAAACAGGATCATATGCTTCATATCCATTCGCGTTATCTCCAAATGTTAAATACATACCATCAATTAAAACTCCTTGGTCAAGAAATTGATTAAGAATATCAATTTGATCATCTTGGACAATATAGGCCTCTCCATAAGGTGTTAGTATAATTTCTCCATTGATTCTGACTAAAGATTGGATTGGATCATCTTCATCGATAACAAAATCAACAAAATCTCCAGGTAAGCCAACTAATCTTTTAACAAAGTAGATTGACTCATGTGTAGCAATCACTCGTCCATATTCATCTCTTTCTATATATTTCTCTGCAGATACCAAAGGATATGAATCCTTTGTAATCTCAACAATAATGACATCACCACGCTCAGGAACATATTGAAAATGAGAAATAATGATGCGTTCTCCTGGTTTTAAAGTTGGATACATAGAGTATTGTTCAACATCTGATGGTAAAAATGCGAATGTAAAAATCATAAAGATGACCATAAGAGCAATAGATAAGAAAGTAAACCAATCTAAAATTTCAAATCGGTGCTTTGACCAAAACCCAACATTGACAACTTTTTGATGTTTCATTTGATGTATGGATAAAATAATTGAAAAAATGGAGACGATTGCGGAAATAGTTAATCCAATCATCCCCCATTGTAATACCAATTTAGTTACATGATATGCATAAAGGACGATAGTAAGCATCATAAGAAAAATCGTCAATATTAATGTTTTGTAAGCTTTCTTTAATGTCATATTATCATCCTTAATTTATTATTCGTGTCCTAATATAGTTTTTAATTCACTCAATGAAACAAGAACTTCTCTTGCTTTAGTGCCTTGACTTTGTGAAACCACTTGGTATTCTTCAAGCATTTCAACAAGCTTTTGAGCTCTATTAAATCCAATTTCAAATTGTTTTTGAATACTGTTAATTGAAGCATTGCCTGTTTGTACTACAAAATAGGCAACATCTTCAAATAAATCGTCACTAGCTACTTCACGCATTCTCGCTTGCTGTTTCAAGGAATCATGTTCGAAAATGTATTGTGGTTTATATTGTTCTCTAATAAAATCTGTTACAGCATAGATTTCTTCATCAGGTATGAAAGCCCCCTGAAGACGATGTGCACGGTCAGAACGCTTAAATAGCATATCACCCTTACCCAACAGTGATTCGGCGCCTGCGCCATCCAAAATCGTCGTTGAATCGACAAATGAGGCAACTTTGAAAGCAATACGGACGGGAATATTTGATTTGATGGTTCCTTTGACGACATCAGTTGTAGGTCTTTGCGTTGCTACAAGTAAGTGAATACCAGCAGCTCTAGCTTTCTGAGTCAATCTTTGAATCGAATCTTCGACATCATGAGGTGCAGCCATCATTAAATCAGCTAACTCATCAATAACGATAACGATGTATGGCATCTTATCAGAATCGACTAACCCTCTTTTTACATTATCATTATAAGATCTGATATCTCTACTTCTGCTACTAGCAAAACTTTGATAGCGTTGTTCCATTTCATTCACTGCCCAATTAAGTGCTGCAGCTGCCATTTTGGCATCAGTAATTACTGGTGTAACCAAATGAGGCAAATCATTATATGCAGCAAGTTCGACCATTTTAGGATCTATTAATATTAGTTTTAAATCTTCTGGTGTATTTTTAAGTAACAAACTTACAAGAACAGTATTTACACAAACACTCTTACCTGAATTGGTTGCACCTGCAATCAATCCATGTGGCATAGATTGAATATCAGCATAAATATTTTGTCCATCAATATCAACACCTAAAGCAATTTTTAATGGATGATCTAAATCCTCTAAAAACTCTTTGGTATCAACAACATTACCAAAGGCTACAATTTCAGGTTTAACATTAGGTACTTCAAGCCCTACATAAGGTTTACCTGGGATAGGTGCTTCAATACGCAATGATTTTGAAGCAAGATTCATCATTAAATTATCTTGAATTCCTAAAATTCTTTTGACGTTTACGCCAGGTTCTAGAGCAATTTCATATCGAGTAACTGTAGGTCCTTTAACGCTACCATTAACTTCTCCCTCAATACCAAATTGTTGTAGGGTTGCATTAATTACATCGATTTGATCGAGTAACCATTGAGGTTTTGCGTTCAGGTCACGTTCCAACTTACTGAAAAGTTTGATAGAAGGATAACGATATACAGGTTCAGTGTTAGGATTATAAACTGGATCTTCACTTAGATATTCAGGATCTTGTGGATTTGAATTGGTTCCAAACTCAGAACTAACAATATCTTTTGGCTGTAAAGGTGTTCTTCTTTTGTATGTTTCTACGACGGGTTCTCTATCAGGTTGTTTTTCTGTCATTACAGGTTCAACTTGTGCAACTTGTTTGATTGGAGGTTGAGTTTTAAATGGAATAGGATCTTTTTTATGAACTTCACGATAGCTTTTCGAAATCGGAGTAATAATCTTTCTTTCAGGTATTGTTTCTTTTTCTACATCATTTGTAGGGACATAAGAAGATTCTCCAAAATACTCAGTTCTTGTTTTATTGCTAATGATATTCGTGAATTCGTAATATTTAGTTCCATATTTACGCTTAGCTTCTTCTTCACTAAGTTTCGTTTTTGTTCTGAAAGCATCAAATCTTCTTGTTGTATCTCCTGTGTTTTTTACAGTGAAGGGGACAGTAACAACGTCTTTGACACTTCTACCAAAGATTGGTGAAACAAAATGGGTTTTCTTATAGACATCCTTTCCTCTTATACCTTCAATTTTTGCAAATTGAAAAATAACAAAGGAAGGCATTTCTATATTTAGTTGTGGTGTTTCTTTTTGTTTTCTCATTGCTTCTCACCTACATCCAATAATTCTTTATTTAGTTCTTCATATATTTGATCAATACCCGAGTCAATAGATTTTTCAACATCAAAGACTTTCTTACTATAAATTTTATACGTTTCTTCACCGGTAATTGCTATGACTGTCATCCCTATTTTTATCATAACATAATCTACGGCTACTTTCTTTGTGAGCTTTCGGCCCCAGTAGACTGGATTAACGGCATTCACTATAGCAAGTGTTGTTTTGGCGACATTTTTATATTTCTTTGCTGCTTTGACAATAGAGGAATTTTCTATTTTTGTTTTTGTATCATTCATTTCAACAATTTTAGTGAGTGTCATTCCTCGAGTCAGTCTTAAAATTCTCCCACTTAAAAGTTCTTCTAGTCGATCAGTGATGTAATGGTTGAGTTTCAATGCTTCATCAACAGTGAGTTCTAAATATGGATATTTTGATTTGGGATAGAATTTTTTTGCAATATCTACAGATAATTCTCTATTGATTTCCAGTAAATACTTATAATAACCAACTTCATTTCTAATCCCTTTATTTTTAAATTGTTTTTGAGCATCTTTGATGAGCCATTTGATTTCTTCTTCATCAATATCTTGCTCATCAACACTTCGTAATCTAAGTCCCTTATTCATACTTTTTATTACAGCATATAAATAGATGAGGAGTAATAGTAAAAAACCAAAGCTTATTCCAATCAAAAAACTAATAAATGTACTGTAATCAAATCTAATGGGCCCTATTGATAAAAAAACATTCATCTTTGATTTCCTCCTTATAGAATATTATATCACGGTTAAGAAAGAACATAAAGATGGATTGATTACTAAATAAGCATATAAAGAAAAAGAGCAGTAATAACTGCTCTTTTCAATCACTTCTAATTAAGTTACATCTACTTCGTTATAAAACGTATAAATGGTTAGTTGAACCATGGCACTACCGTCATCAGTATAAGAAACACTGAGTTGATTAATATAATAGATGCGGTCTTGTTCTAAAAGATTATCAATAAAATCAAGAATTAAAGCAGGATCATCAACAAATATCGACATCGAAACTTTTGCAAAATTGACTGTGTCGGGTAAAGATTCTTCGAATGGAGAATCAGCATTTTCATCAAATAACAATTGATAATTTGCAGCAAGTGCTAAACCAGATAGGTTTTTGACAAAACTTAATTCATCGATGATGTCTAACTGATCATAAGCGTTAGGTAAAAATTGAATAATTTGACTAATTTCATGATAGGTTACTAATTGCGAAGATTCCAATAGATCATCAATTTGATTTTGCAAAACTAATTGTTGAGCTTGCAAGTCTTCGAGCTGGTTTGTTTTAATTTCGGTGATTGCGAAATAACCTGCAATAACGATGATGAATACTAATACAATCAAGTAAAGTATTTTTGTTTGATTAATCTTGTGACCAAATATATTTGTTTTACGCATATTGGATAGTCACCTCCATTAATAATGTGGATAAGGTTATTTTTTCGGATTGAGTGACAATCCATCTCGAATCATCTGTCGTATCTGAAATACCATAAGCTTCTTTTATTAAGATGGCATATTCAAAAAGTTCGGTATATGAAGTTGCTGATACCATAATCGTAATTTCATGATCACTTGTATTTAGACTATATCTTACAACCTCTAAACTACCATAAAGTTGATCTAATAAATCTCTATAATAATCCGATGGATATACAAGTTGCTGATTTATAAAGTCATATGTGTTACTATAATCAATTTCTGTATCTGTATATTCTGAAATAATCGGATTGTCTTCTTGGAGCAAATCCAATTGATGTTGTAAAACACTATTCATATTTGTTTGAATATTGATATCTTCATTGAATGTGAATAAAGGAATATAAATCAATGTTATTGTAGTAAAAATCGCAAAAGATAGTACCATTATGTAATTAGCATAACGATTCAATTTTTTCACACGATCAATAGAAAAATTAAAATGTTGAGGTTCTATTGATTTCATCAAAATACTTTCAGCGTAAGCCATGATGCATATTTCATGAACATCTTGCATCTCTTGCTTTTTTTGATAAAGTTCAAGATGAACATCTTTGATTTCTGGTTTAATTTTTTCAGTAATATGTTTATCTGAAATTTCTCCAGAAAAATTAAATATGACGATATCAGTTATCGCTTCAAGCCCTTTTTTAAGATTGAACCTGTAATAATTAGCGACACGTTCTATATAACTTTCAATCATTTCATCATAGCTTTTTAGATTACCTTCGAATTCTTCTATCATTCCGAATACAGGAATATCTTTTTCCATAACGTTAATGGTGAGCATATGATCAAATACTGAAACAATCATTAAATGATCGTATTGTTTTTCGGTTTCTTGGTGATAGATTTGATATAAAACATTGGCTGAAATGTTGAAGCTAACATTCCCAACACCTAAAAGGTCAAATACATCATGATAATCCTGTAATAAATTTTCATCTGTAATCACAACAATAATAGATACACTATTTTCATCTTCAGATTTAATAACATAAGATATATTCGGTTCATCAAACGGAAAGTGAAATATTTTACCCGTTTGTTCGTGAATATAATTTATAATGCTCTTTTTTTGTAATTCTTCTTTAGTAATAATTAATTCTCTAATTAACAGATTTTGATCATGAATAACCATGTTAGCACTTTTCGCGCGAATTTTATTTTGTTTAAAAAAGGTCTTTAAAAGCATAAGTAATGTTTCAGGTTCCTTGATATATCCATTTTCAATAATATTTTTTTCTAATTCTAAATGATAACTTAAGGCTGGCAATCCTGTTTTAGATTGCTGAAAAATACCGATGGATTCATCAGTGATAAATAGATTGATTTCTTCTCTACGAACAGTCATATTTTCACACTCCTAATAAATTTAAATACCATTGAATCATCGTTTCTCCAAAAAAATACGCTATCAAGACTCCCACAAATATAAATGGGACTAGTGCAATTTCTGAATTTCCTTTTTTTCCTTGAAGCAATGCATAAAGTAATCCGAACAATGATGCTAAAAATAAAGATAAGATACCTAACTGATAAGTCAGACAAAATCCAATAAAAAGATAGAGTTTGACATCACCACCACCAAAGGCTTCTTTATGATATATTTTTTGTCCAATCCATGCAAATAAGTAAAGCATTGTAAACATGATTAGGGCAGATAATGCATAATCTAAGGAATTTCCTTGGATAATGCGTATCGCAATGATAGGTAGAATACCAATCATCCAGATTCGATCAATCACAATCATGTATACTCCATCACTAATAGATTCAATCATTAAGACAGATATCATGATGAATGCAACAATCAACTCTAATTTAAAACCAATTAATAAGTAGGCAATAACAAATAGTGCACCACCTAATATTTCAGTTAGTAAATGAGAGATGGGAATGGGTAATTTGCAAAAATGACATTTTCCTAGATTCAATAAATAACCGAAAACTGGCATGACATCAATGAGTCTGAGTTGGTGCTGACAAGCAAGACAATAACTACGACCATTAATCGATTCTTTATTGGGTACCCTTAAGGCAACCAAATGAAAAAAAGATGCTAAAAGTGAACCCAAGATGAAAATCAATATCGAATACATGATGGTCATTAGCATTTACCGCACCCAATCAAGTGATTAAGTACATCTCCCTTATTATTATTATACCTTTTTTAATTAGTTCTCACAATAGAACTTTTTATAACGAATAAAAAAAGAGATTACAATTAAGTAATCTCAATTTATTCAATTAGTTGATGCTACGAATCTAGGTCAGTAACAAGGAATCCGTTAATATATAAATCGGTTTTCGTAGCATGAGTAAGTACAACAACCGATCCTGTAACAGTAATGGTAATATCAGCATTTACAGCGGGATCGATTCCAGCAGCATCATATGTTAAATCATTGGCTTTTAAATCAAATCCATCGGTAATTAAATCTGCTAATGTAAATACTCCATCAGCATCATCAATTGCATACAATCTTGCTTGCTCTTCAAGAGAAACGTAAGTAGCTTCAGCTGCATTTTCTCTTTGTCTTGTAATAAGACCTCCAATGGTAGGTACTGCAATTGCTGCAATAATACCCAATATAACAATAACTGCTAATAATTCTACTAAAGTTACACCCTTTTTACTTCTAAGACTTTGAGTCATAATTTTTTCCTCCATATGATTTCCCTTATCTTTGCTTCTATTTTATCACAGCATTATGAGATGTCAACTACCCTATGTCGAATTAAGAATTTCTTAATATCTAAATTTGACCACCCAATGAGAGCATTGGCATCATGATAGCTAGAATCATTACCCCTACAATTGCATAAACAACAATAAGCAAAATAGGCTGAATTGTGTTTTTTATTTGGGCAACTCTTAATTCAGATATCCCATTATAATATAAAGCAAGGTTTTCCATTAATTTAGGAACATCTCCCGTTCTTTCCCCTGTCGCAATCATCTTTGCCATAATTGGATCAATATAAGGACTTTCCATAAATGATTTTGAAAATGGTTTTCCATCTTCAATATAATTGATTGTTTTGGTCAATAAATCCCTGTAAACAGCATTCTTAATTAGATTTCTAATTGTATGTAATGCTTTTAAGGAATTAATACCATTGGAGAGCATTTGTGATAATGAATTAGCAATCATAATTTGATTGTTCATTTGTATCAATGTCCCAACAATCGGAAACTTAAGCATAAAAACTGTAAATGCATAATGTACAGATTTAAAATATCGATTTAAAATATAAATTGTCAAGATAGCAAGTGCTAATCCCCCAAAAATAAATACCGCGTAATTTGCAGTAAAATCACCAGCATCTAAAAAGAATTGCGTGATTCCAGGCATTTTAGCATCTTCAAAGGATGCAAATAAACCTGTTATGTTGGGAAATACAAAGATGAGCATGCCTGCAGAAATGATAAGAGCGGCAAGTAAATAGATGACTGGCATACGAATAGCACCTTTAATATCGTTATTGATTTTGATCTGTCTTTCGTAATAATAAGCCATTTTCATGATCGTTTGTGGTAGATCTCCAGATATTTCACCTACCTCAATCATCTGAACAAGTAGACTAGGAAATTCCTTTGGTCTTCTTGATAATGCTTTTGAAAATGAAAACCCATTATAAACTTGTTGATAAAGTTCAAAATATAGTTTTCTATGCAATCTATTTTCTTGTTGCAAGCTTAAAAGTTCTAAGGCTTGAACAATATTAACACCTGCTGTTAATAATGAACCCAATTGTTTTAGAAAGAAAATAAGTTGTTTAGATTTCAATGTGCTACCAATAGTAATTTGGTCTAACTTTGAAAATAAACTCTTATATTCTTTAATTGATTTAACTTGATAATTTTTCGTTTGTAAATATTTCAGACAAACGCTTCTATTCAAGGCTTCAATACGTCCCCGAACTATTTTGCCATCAGCATTAATTGCCATATATTTAAAATTACGGAGTTCCAATTGGTAAACCTCCTATTCGCCAGCTACCTTTAATACTTCCTCTAAAGTTGTTGTGCCTTCTTTAATCTTCTTTAATCCTGATTCTAAAATTGTCTTCATACCATCTTTTTTCGCTTGCTTTTCAAGTAGGTCTAATCCTGCATTTTCTGCAATCAGTTTTTGCATCTCTCTTGAGATCGGCAACACTTCAAAAATACCGACACGACCTGCATAACCTTTATAATTACATGATGGGCATCCCTTTGCTCGTTTAACATGGTCAACTTTGATGTGATGCTTTTCAAATATTTCAGCTTCAATTTCATTAGGTTTCTCTTCATAACTACATTCTGTACATAATCTTCTGACTAAGCGCTGAGAGATAACTCCACTTAACGATGATGCAATCAAAAATGGTTCTATTTCCATATCTAATAAACGAGTTATTGTCTTTATTGAATCATTGGTATGTATTGTTGATAAGACTAAATGTCCAGTAAGGGATGCTCTAATTGATATTTCAGCTGTTTCAACATCTCTAATTTCACCAATCATGATAATATTAGGATCCTGTCTTAAAATAGAGCGTAATGCACGTGCGAAGGTTAAGTTTACTTCGGGATGAACCTGAACTTGATTAACTCCAGTCATTTTGATTTCAACTGGATCTTCAACAGTAACGATATTAACATTGGGTTGGTTGAGTTCATTTAAGCAAGCATAAAGTGTTGTTGTTTTACCTGATCCAGTTGGACCACTGACTAAAACAATACCATTGGGTCTTGCTATCATTTCTCTCACGATTAATTCTTCTTTTGGATCTAAACCGATCGCTGTAATTTTATTCATAGAGCCCGATAAATCCAAAATACGCATAACAACTTTTTCTCCACGAACCGTAGGGAGTGTGGAAATACGTAAATCGATATTCTTTTGTTGAATGCTTGTTTGAATACGTCCGTCTTGTGGAATTCTGGTTTCTGTGATATCCATTCCAGACATAACTTTGATTCTACTAATCATCTGATTTAATATTTTTAATGGAAACTCTCTAACAACATCTAAAACTCCATCGACACGATATCTAATTAAAACCTTATCATCCATTGGATCAATGTGAATGTCGCTTGCTCTTTGAAAAACAGCTGATGTCAAAATTTGATTTACGAGTTTAACCATTGGTGTATCATCTAAACCATCGTCTTCGACAATAATTTCTTCACTCATAATACTTTGTTTAACACCCAATGCCTCTAGTGTTCTAGTAAATCCATAGTATTTTTCAATTTGAGTTAAAATATCATTTTTAGGAGCTGAATATGCTTTTGGTCGATGACCGGTTAACATACGCAATTCTTCATTGACTCCAAAGTCCAAAGGATCATGTGTAGCAAATAATATTCTGTTGCCTTCAATTCTCAAAGGAATAACAACATTTCTTCGACAGAAATTTTCATCTACTAAGGTTAAAACATGTTCATCAATTGTAAAATTAGCAAGTGAGACACGTTAAACACCTGTAGAATTTTCTAAAGCTTTAAGAATTTGCATTTCGTTAGCAATCTC
>CAZVDQ010000032.1:0-17674 GCA_964625435.1 uncultured Mariniplasma sp. | reverse complement strand
TAATAATTTTCTAATACAGATAAATCAGTTGCATCACCAACGACTTGATACCCTGAAAAGGATTCTTGTAATTTTCTAAAAGAATCAACGGTTGCATCAATGATAATAACATCTTCACCTAGTTCAGACATTTGTGTTGCTATATTGGATCCTAAACGTCCAGAACCTATAACAATAAACTTGTTTCTCTTCATAATTGCTTCTCCTTGTGTTTTATTCTTTATAAAGAATAAGCATTAATACTATTCAAAGATACAAAACACCTAATATATTTTAACACTTTTTTTAAAAAATCGATAATAAAAAAGAGTATATCATATATATTGTACCCTTTTTTATCATAAATTTATAGTATATTATGTTGTTTAAGCAATTTCTGATGTGATACATCAATGAGAATTGCACCTATAGGAGCTGTAATCAATATTGCGAGTACAGCAACAGTTAAGATAAGTAAACCACTAGATAATCCCAAAGCTAACGGAATTGCGCCAATTGCAGCTTGTACTGTTGCTTTCGGCATATACGAAAACCCAACAAACAATTTTTCTTTTTGATTAAGTGGTGACTTGATTAATGAAATCAAAACACCAATCATTCTAAATGTCATCGCAATGAAAATTAATGCGATAGCAATTAAACCTACATTAGTCATCACAGAAATATCAACAATAGCGCCAACCAAGACAAACAACATAATTTCAGCGATAACCCATATCTTTTCGAATTTTAGTACTAGTCTTTTTGCTAAATGCTCGTGTAATTTAAGTATAGTCACTGCAAGTGTAATCACAGCTAAAATTCCAGATATCGGGATAATTCCTGTTAAAGCATGTTCTAAAGCAATAATTAAGAATCCAACACTAAAGATGATTAATACCTTGAGTGTATCTCTAGCATGTAGCTTTTTGAAAATATATACTAATACAATCCCTGTAACTATTCCAAGAGAAATACCCAAGAAAACTGCAATTGGTATATTCAAAAATGTCATCACTGAAAGACTAGAACCCTGTTGAAATTGTAATAATGATGCAAATATAATTAAAATGAAAACATTATCTACTGATGCTCCAGCAAGAATTAATTGAGGGATCTTTTTATCATGGCCATATCCATCTGATAATAGATGAAGCATTTTAGGAACAATCACTGCAGGGGAAACTGCTGCGACTACAGCACCCATTAAGGCTGCATCTAAAAAAGAAATATCGAAAAACAGATGAGCAAATAAAGTAATTGCAATCATCTCAACAGAAGCTGAGATGTAAGCTAAGAATATAGCTTGTTTTCCAACTTTCTTTAAATCATCAAGATCTAAGGATAAACCTGCTCTAATTAAAATAACAACTAAAGCGATTTGTCTTAAATCAGCTGAAATATTAAGAATATCAGAATTAATCAAATCTAAAACAAATGGACCAAGAATCACTCCAGCGATAATCATACCTAAAATTTTAGGTAGTTTAAGATATGAAAATATTTGTGCTAAAAATAAGCTTAAGATGATAATTAAAGCAATTGATAGTAACATACTTTCCTCCAAAAAAAAACTTCACAACAAAAATGTTGTAGAAGTCATTAGCTTTCGCGGTTTAAGTGTTTCACTTAGGGAGACGTTCATTCCCTATGCTCTATTATACATGTTCTATAGATTCTGTCAAGAATTTTCTTGAGGGCTTGGAGAATGCTCTTCGTTTCTAAAAAATGGAATGATTCTGGAAACTCTCTTTTGATAATCCACATATTCTGGTCTAGTTATGAGTATCTTTTTTTCCATCCAAGGTATGCTGACAAATAGAAAAAGTGCTGTCATAGCAATTGGTGCGAAAATCAAAAGATCAAAAGTCATCACACTACCAAAATACATTAAATAAACGCCCCACCATAAAGTAATTTCTCCGAAATAATTGGGATGTCTTGAATATTTCCATAAGCCTTCTTCTATGCAAAGCTTTTCACCTTGTGTTCTATCTTTAAATTTTTTCATTTGTTCATCAGCAATAAACTGAATGATTGCTGCTAAAACCATGAAAATAAATCCTATCCATATCAAAACATTCATGGGTGGTTCGTTTTGAATAAAATATATTGCTCCTACAAGTTGTACAAAAACTATCAGTGTAGGAAATAATTGAATACTTAACAAATTTGTTAGAAAGTATAGCTTAGGAGCCTTTTCTTGGATTCTCTTATATCGCCAATCAACTTCCGAGAAATCCTTCCAATGACTTACCCAATTATAAGTCAATCTAAAACTCCATATTAAGAAACCAAGAAGTAATAAAGCGAGACTCAATTCAAACTGTTTATTCAAAAATATAATAACCCCAAAAATAATAAGTGGAGGTATGACACTCCAATATGGATCATAAATGCTTGCGTTTTTTAAGATTAAACTCATTATCCATGTGAATAAAGTCATCAAAACATCAGCAATTAAAACTCGGTAAATTAACTCGAAATTTTTTAGAAAAATAAAACTGGCAATTCCAATGGTAACTGCAGTTAAATAAATTAAAAACAGAATGAGAAAAGATTTATTTCTTGTTGTCATAACAAATCTCCTTTTATAAAAATTGATACTCATCTATTATTGTTTATCATGAATTAATGATATCTTTAGGAAATTTTAAATAGATGAAATAAGCAAGCAGTAGTTTAAGTATATCAAAAGGTACAAACGGTAAAAGGCTTAATAAGGCACTCCAATAAGATATAGAAAGTATAACTGAAAGCCATATATTTGCTAAAAGATATAAGGCTACCACACTGATAAATAATCCAATTCCAATATCATATAGCTTCTTATGCGTCTTAGATTTTAAGACTGAAATGAAAAAACTCACTAAAGGAAATAACATTAAAAACCCACCAGTAGGTCCCAGTAAAACAGACAATCCACCTCGAGCACCACTAAAAACTGGAATGCCAATTGCCCCAATGAAAACATAAATGAAAACAGTTAAAAATGCTTCCGATGGAACAAAGAGAAACCCGGCAAGCATAACAAGTAATGTCTGCAAAGTAAAAGGTACTTGAATAGATGGAATCTGTATGGGTGGAATCAAATACACTGATACCGCAATAAATGCAGCATACAGAGATATTCTGGTGACTTGTTTAATTTTCATAAAATATATTGTTCATAACTTTCCATTAACATATTAATTAATTCTTCAAATAAATGCTTCATGTTAATTTGCTGATTTAGAATCAAACCTAATGAAGTCGCAGCTTGATGTTCAAATACTTTTTGATTAATATTCATCCCAATACCAATAATGACATAATCAAAAACATTTGATGATGCTTGTGTTTCAATCAAGATACCACAAAGTTTTTTACCTTGAAAATAGATATCATTTGGTTCTTTAAAAGTAACATCAATGTTTTTTCTTTGTAAAAAAAGCATTAATCCAGATGTAATCCAACGCTTGATATCATAGGTCTTTTTGACATTGAGATCTTTAAGCAGGATTGAAAACAATAAATTCTCATTTGGATGAGATTCCCATTTTCGGTCAAATTGACCTCTACCCTGTGTTTGATGATTGGTTTTGATGATCGTCATATTAGGAAAATGAGTTTGATTTTCTTTTAAGAAATTACTTGTTGAAATGAGTTCCTCGAACTCAAGAAGCGTATATGAAATCATGCAGATCCCACAGCAAATGAAATATTTGCTTCACATACTAGTTCATCATCAACATAGGCTTTTGCAACTCCGAAACCGAAAGGTCCTCTGAATCTTGTAAGACTACATGTTAAAACTAATTTGTCTCCTGGAACTACACTTTTTCTAAATTTAACCTTTTGGATTCCTGTAAAATAAGCAATTTTACCTTTATAATCTTCATGTGATAATAAGATGACAGCTCCAAGCTGTGCCAAGGATTCAACAATAATAACTCCAGGCATAATTGGTTTACCAGGAAAATGTCCTTTAAAGTAAAAATCATCTTCTTTAACGTATTTTATTCCTACAGCTCTATCTAAACTTATCAATTCTGTAATTTCATCTAAGAATAAAAAAGGTTCTCTATGAGGGATGATTTGTTTGATTTCTTCTCTTGTCATTATTCAGTCACCTTCTTAAAGATAATTGCCGCATTTTGTCCACCAAATCCAATATTGATGTTCATGGCATATTCTAACTCTCTTTTCACATATACATGTGGTGTGTAATTAAGATCACATTCAGGATCAGGTTGATCCAAATGAATTGTAGGAGGAATTAAGCTTGTTTCTAATGCTTTAATAACAGCAATTGTCTCAATCGCTCCAGCAGCACCTAACGCATGACCTGTCATTGATTTTGTAGAACTAATGTTTATATTGTATGCTGCATCTCCAAATGCTTTCTTGATACCCAAGGTTTCTAATTTATCATTTAGAATGGTTGATGTTCCATGAGCATTGATATATCCAATTTGTTCAGGTTTAATATTTGCATCATCAATAGCAATTTTTAAACACTCTTCAATACCTTTTGCTGTATCATCAGGGGAAGTCACATGAAATGCATCACTTGTTGTTCCATAACCGACCATTTCAGCAAGAATTGGAGCATTTCTTCTTTTTGCATGTTCATACTCTTCTAAGATGAGTACCCCAGCGCCTTCTGCTATGACAAATCCAGACCTTCTAGAGTCAAAAGGAACAGATGCAACTTCTGGGTCGTTTGAGAAATTTAGAGCTCTTAAACTTGAAAATCCACCTACACCAGTTGGATTGATTGGAGCTTCTGCTCCACCAGCTAAAGCAATTTCAAGATATCCATCTCGTATATATCTAAATGCTTCTCCAATTGAATTAGTTGCAGCTGAGCAAGCGGTTACTTGTGGAAGATTAGGTCCATAAGCTTGATAACGAATACCTACTTTTGCACCAATTAAGTTTATGATTGAATTGGGAATAAAAAATGGTGACATTCTATCGGAACCTTTAGCGACACTTGCAGATACTTCTTCATGGATTGTATTTAAACCACCAATACCACTTCCAATAAATGTTCCAAATCTTTTACGATTAATGTCTACACCTTCTAATTGTGCTTGGGTATATGCCTCATGAGCAGCAACAAGTGCTAAATTAGTAACTCTGTCTGCTCTTCTAATTTCTCTTTTATCAATAAATTCTTCAAAATTGATATTTTTCACTTCACCAGCAATCTTTACTTTTTGATTAGATGTATCGAAAGCCGTGATAAAATCAATACCATTTTTTCCTGCTATTAAATTGTTAAATGATTCTTCGACTGTATTTCCAACTGGACTAACAAGTCCCATACCTGTAACAACGACTCTTCTTTTCATATGTTTACCTACATCACCAATCCGCCATCAACCTCTAAGGTATGGCCTGTTATATATGAAGCTTCTTCACTTGCTAGAAATGCTACTGCATAAGCAACCTCTTTGGCGTTACCAAAACGTTTAAGAGGAATTTGACCTTGCCATGCATCAATAACATCTTGAGATAATTTTTTTGTCATTTCTGTTTCAATAAATCCAGGAGCAATCGCATTGACCGTTACCGCTCTAGAAGCAAATTCTCTTGCTAAAGATTTCGTTAAGCCAATCACACCAGCCTTGGAGGCACTATAATTAGATTGTCCAGCATTTCCCATCACCCCTGATACAGATGAAATGTTGATAATCCGACCATAACCCGATTTCATTAAAGGTTTAGCCGCATGTTTACATACGTTCCAAACACCTTTTAAATTCGTATTAATCACACGATCAAACTGATTTTCCTGCATTCTTAATATTAAAGCATCATCAGTTATTCCTGCATTGTTAACAACAATATTTAACATTCCAAAGTGTTCAATGGTTTCATCTACCAACCTTTTTGCATCGACAAAGGATGAAATATCTGCTTGAATAGCTAAAGCTTGACCACCAAAAGCAGTAATTTCACTAACTAGAGAGGTTGCTGCTTCAGAACTTCTATTATAGTTTAGAACAACTTTGGCACCTCGCTTAGCAAGTTCTAAGGTGATTGATCTACCTATTCCAGCAGCTCCACCAGTTATTATTGCAACTTTATTTGTTAAATCCATGTGTTTTCAACCATCCTTCCAATGCATCCAAATCACTTTTTTTATCTAAATGTGTTACATTCAAATTTAAATCTATTTTTTTAATTAATCCCGAAATCACAGAGCCTGGTCCAATCTCAATAAAATGAGTAAAACCATCGGCAACCATCTCTTGAATCGTTTGTTCAAAATAAACAGAAGATTGAATCTGTTTTTCCATTTCAACTTTCAATTCTTCTTGAATTAATGGCTTAGCCGTCGTATTCATATAAATTGGATACTTGAATGGTTGATCAGAAATGTTTTTGATATATCCTGCAAGTGCGGTTCCTGCGTCCTTCATTAATGGTGAATGAAAAGCACCACTAACATTCAACATAATTGCTCTTTTTGCACCCCTAGATTTTGCAATCTCAATAGCTTTAAGCACTGCAGATTCTTCGCCAGATATCACAACTTGAACTGGGGAATTATAATTTGCAGAAACCACAACACCATCATTCTGAGCTATTTTGCAAACCTCATCAACTTCGTTTGCAGATAATCCAAGAATGGCTGCCATCTTACCAGGATGTTTTATCGAACACTCTTGCATCCAAATTGAACGAAAAATAATCATTCTTAAAATTTGTTCATAAGAAAAGATTTTTGAAGCATATAATGCTGTATATTCTCCAAGACTAAATCCTGCAACTGCAGAAAAAGGAATACCTAACTCCTTAAAAGTTTCAAAAGCCATCATTGAAGAAAGAAAAACTAACGGTTGAGTATAGATAGTTTCATTTAATCTTCCATCAGATGAATTTAAAACCTCAACAACATCAAATCCAAGAATTTCAGATGCTATCTTAATTTTATCATTAAGCTTCTGATTATTATCTAAATATTCGACTCCCATACCAGTATATTGACTACCCTGGCCAGCAAAAATAACTGCAAGTTTACTCATTACATAATTTCCAAACTTTCTTTATATTGATTAACACCATCGAATAGAGATTCTAAAACCTCTTGAACAGTTTTGATTTCCTTAACTAATCCTGAAATTTGACCTGCCATAAATGATCCACGATCTAAATCTCCATCAAATACAGCACGTCTTAATGAGCCTAATGTTAACTTTTCAAGTTCAAGAAGAGAAACACCCCGATTACTCATATTTAAATATTCAACTGCCATTTTATTTTTTAGAACACGCACTGGTGCACCTGTACCACGTCCAGTGACAACTGTATCTGTATCTCTAGCTTTGATTACTTTTTGTTTGTAGTTATCATGGATTGGACATTCTTTCGTTGCTAAAAGGACCGTTCCAACTTGAACACCTTTTGCACCTAATGCGAAAGCAGCTAAAATACCTCTTTGATCAGCAATTCCTCCAGCAGCAATGACTGGTATTTTTATTGCATCAGCAATTTGAGGGATTAACGCCATTGTTGTTAATTCACCTACGTGTCCACCAGATTCTGTACCTTCTGCAACAACCGCATCAGCACCTTGTCTTTCCATTCTGATTGCAAGAGCAACAGATGGAACAACAGGAATGACTATAATTCCAGCTTCTTTCCACGCTTTCATATAAATTCCTGGACTACCTGCACCTGTAGTGACAACTTTAACGTTTTCTTCTACAACGACTTTCGCAATTTCTGGAGCATGTGGACTCATTAGCATCACATTGACACCAAAAGGTTTGTCAGTTAATGATTGACATTTTTTAATTTCACTTCTTACCCAATCTGCATCATAACCACCTGCACCAATTAAACCTAGTCCACCAGCATTAGAAACTGCTGCAGCAAGCTGTGCAGTTGCAACATTTGCCATACCACCTTGAATTAATGGATATTTTGTTTTAAATAATTCGCCTACATTTTTCATCTTTTTCTCCTATAGTTGCAAGATTGCACTTCCCCAAGTAAATCCACCACCGAAGCCAACTAAAAGTATTTTTTTACCCTTAGTCTCATTTTGATCATAATATTCTGATATCGTTAATGGAATACTTGCTGCTGATGTGTTACCATATTCACTTAAGTTTAACATAAACTTACTCATTGGAATCCCTGTTGATTTAGCAACTGACTGAATAATTCTTTCGTTTGCTTGATGAGGAATGACCATATCAATATCATCAATAGTCAGATGGCTTTCTGCTAAAATTTTATGAATAGCTTGTTCCATAGCACCAACTGCAAACTGATAAACTCTTTTACCATCCATTTGAATGTATTTCTTTACAGTTAATGAATCATTGGTATCTCCACGAGCAGCATTAAAGAAATAAGCTGTTTCTTTTGGATCATCGCTAGGCTCTATAATCATAGCTCCAGCACCATCTCCAAATAAGACACACGTATTTCTGTCTGTGTAATCAACAATCTGAGTTAAAATTTCTCCTCCAATGACTAACGCAGCTCTAAAACGTTTGGTTTGAAGTAACGCTGAAGCTACTTCTAATCCATAAACAAAACCAGTACATGCAGCATTAATATCAAAACTCATGACTTCATGTTCTAGACCTAATTTTGCTTGAACAAAATTAGCTGTTGAAGGTGTCATCTGATCACCAGTTATTGTAGCCATGATAATTAGATCGATTTTATTTTTATCATAATTAACTCTTTCAATTGCATGCATTGCCGCCTTATATGCCATATCACTTGTTTTTTCATTGACTGCTTTACGTCTTCTTTCAATACCTGTTCTTGAAACTATCCATTCATGTGATGTATCAACAAGTTTTTCTAAATCTTCATTCGTTATAATTGTTTCAGGTGTATATTTTCCACTTGAAATGACTTTAATCTTCGGTTGTCTCTGGTTCATTAGCTGCTCCTTTTTCTATGTACACACCCATTTCTCTATATTTTTGATAACGATTTTTTAGCAATTTCGTAGATGAAAGGGGTATTAGTTTTTTCAAAACTTTAGTTAATTCAGTCTTAAAAGACTGGATTCCGTAATCTGGATTAACATGTAATCCTTCTTGTTCTTTAATGATTGTATCGATCACATTAAATGCTTTTAAATCCTCAGCTGTTAATTTCATGATGCTTGCAGCATAGTCTGCTTTTGCACTATCCTTATAAATAATAGAAGCAAATCCTTCAGGAGAAAGAATTGCATAAATGCTATTTTCAAACATGAAAATATGATCACCTACACCGATCGCTAAGGCTCCTCCAGAACCACCTTCACTTAAAACAAGTACAATAATTGGTGTTTTAAGTCCAATCATCGTTTTTAAATTATAAGCAATTGCTTGAGCTTGACCTCTTTCTTCAGCTCCAATACCTGGATAAGCACCCGGGGTGTCTATAATACATAAGATTGGTCTTTTGAATTTTTCTGCTTGCTTCATTAATCTTATAGCTTTACGATAACCTTCAGGATGAGGCATACCGAAATTATGCTTAATTTTTTCTTCTGTATTTCTGCCTTTTTCTTCAGCAACAATTGTCATAGGAATTCCATTGAAGGTTGCTAATCCAGCAGTAATCGCTTCATCATCAGCAAAACCACGATCTCCATGAAGCTCAATAAAATCAGGAAATAATTCTTTAATTAAATAACTAGCTGTCGGTCTTTTAGGATGTCTAGCAAGTTTAACTTTTTCCCAAGCAACATTAGTTTCACTCATCACTTATCACCTGTCTTTCTTTGGTGAAATTGAAGTAGTTTATATAATGTTTTTCTCATATCTTTTCTGTGAACGACCAAATCAACTTGACCATGTGCAAGCTGAAAAGCATCCGTTTGAAATCCTTCAGGTAATTCCTGTCTGATTGTTTGCTTGATAACTCTCGGCCCAGCAAAACCAATTAATGATGATTTTTCAGCTATATTGATATCTCCTAATGAAGCAAAACTTGCTGCAACACCACCCGTTGTTGGATTGGTCATTACACTGATATATAATAATCCTTTTTGATCAAAATATTCTAAGGCTGCACTTGTTTTAGCCATTTGCATCAAGGATAAGATACCTTCTTGCATCCGAGCGCCTCCTGATGCTGAAAAAATGATTAAGGGTAGTTTTTCTTTTGTAGCATATTCTATGAGTCTTGTTACTTTTTCACCCACTGCACTACCCATACTGCCCATCATAAAATTACTATCTAATATTCCAACTAAGGTTGGAATATTAACTAAAGAAGCTGTTCCACACAAAAAAGCCTCATTAAGACCTGAAAACTTTCTTCCTTTTTCAATTTTATCTTCATACCCTTCCATATTTAGAGGATTTGATGATTGAATTTCACTGAATAATTCTTCAAAAGATCCTTGATCAAATGTCAGAGACATTCTTTTTGTTGCATTCATTCTGAAATGATATTCACAATATGGGCAAATCGAATGATTAGCTTCTAACGTTTTTTCATAAATTGCAGCTCCACATTGGTCACATTTCACAAAAAGACCATCAGGAATATCGATTGGATCATAATTCACATGTTTTTTTCTTATATTTTTTTTAAAATTTTCTAGTTTTTTCTTTCTATCACTCAAAAAATCATTCATTATTCTCCGCCTCCACTAAAGCATTGAAGCGTGCAATAAATCCAGTATCATATTGCCCCTTTATGAAATCAGTATTGTGCATGATTAAATATTGATATTCAATATTGGTAGCAATACCTTCAATCACAAACTGCTCTAGAGCAACTCTCATTTTTTTAACTGCTTCTCTTCTTGTTGGTGCATGAACGATTAATTTAGCAAGTAATGAATCATAATAGGGGGGAACTTCATAACCTGGATAAATATGTGTGTCAATTCTGACACCTATTCCTCCCGGAAACAAGATGTTATTGATTTTACCAGGTGATGGAATAAATCCATGCATTGCATCTTCAGCAATGATTCGACATTCAATCGCATGACCTTTTATTTTAATATCTCTTTGTTTAAATGATAATTCTTTACCGTAAGCAATCTTAATTTGTTCTTTGACAAGATCAATACCAGTTATGGCTTCAGTTACGGGGTGTTCGACTTGAATTCTTGTGTTCATTTCCATAAAATAAAAATTTCCTTTTGGATCCACTAAAAATTCAAGAGTTCCAGCATTGACATAATGAATTGCTTTAGCTAGTTTAATCGCAGCCATTCCAATTTTTCTTCTTAATAAATCGTTTAATATTGGAGATGGTGCTTCTTCAATAAGTTTTTGATTACGTCTTTGCATTGAACAATCTCGCTCAAATAGATGAACAAAATTTCCTTGAGTATCTGAAATAATCTGGATTTCAATATGTCTTGGTGAATCAACAAATTTTTCAATGTATAATGACTTATCACCAAAACTTGCTTCAGCTTCCATCGATGTACGTTCAAAAGCACTCAGAAATTCTTCATCTGAGCGTACAATGCTAATCCCACGACCTCCGCCTCCATTTGAAGCTTTAATCATGATAGGATATCCGATTTTTTTTGCTATTTTTAAGCCTTCATGCTGATCTTCTACAACACCGTCACTGCCTTCAACAATAGGAACACCATGTGTTTTCGCTATATTTCTGGCAGCTGATTTATCTCCAATTAAAGAAATTGATTTTGAACTTGGTCCGATAAATGCAATATTACATTGTTCGACCATTTCTACAAATACACTATTTTCAGCTAAAAAACCATAACCAGGATGAATTGCATTACATCCTGTTGAAATCGCTGCGCTTAAGATATTGTTCATATTGAGGTAACTGTCTTTACTCTTATGACCACCAATACATACTGCTTCATCTGCAAGTTTAACATGCAGACTATGCTCATCAGCAGTCGAATAGACTGCAACTGTTCCATATCCTAATTCCTTTGCAGCACGAATGATGCGAACTGCAATTTCACCGCGATTTGCGATTAAAATCTTATTTTTCATGAGATTCACCAACGCGCATCAAGTTGTGATCAAAACCGACGACATCGCCATTATGGACGTAAATCTCTTTAAGAACTCCACTGAATGGTGAAGTGATTTCGTTCATAATTTTCATCGCCTCGATGATGCACACAACTTGGCCCTTTTTTACATGCTGCCCGACCTCAACAAAGGGTGTTCCATTGGGTGTCGCTGCAGCGTAAAAGGTACCAACGAGTGGTGATTTTATCATAGTATGATTAGGTTGTGGTTTATGTGGCTGATTTGTATTTATTTCTTTTTCTTTATAATCTTCTTTTATAGTTACTTGATCTTCTTTATTCTTCGATAATCTTAATTTAAATCCATCCATTTCGAGTTCCAATGTCATCAAAGATGACACCTCGAAGTCTTTAATAATACTTTGAATTTCTTTTATTGTCATATTATCCGTTTCACTTTTCATAAATTTTTTGTAAATATTGTCAATCATCAAAAGTTTAAGTTGAGCTGACATATTATCATAATAATGTCCCATAAACTTAAGATGTGTAAAACCGAGATGAACACATTTAAAAGTTAGTTTTAACAACTTTTTTAGTACTCATCCTATTTGATAAGGCAACACTCCCCTTTCCATCTCAAATATATTCATTTGAAATTCAAAATATATAACTGTGTTTATTCTATCACATATTTATGTCTTGTCAACAATTTTTAAAATGTAAGCGGTTTTCTATAAAAATAAAAGACCTATGAGTATACTCATAAGTCTCGCAATTAAATAACTCGGTTATTAAATTTCTGATGGTTAACATATCGGTGGATTGAATCTGAGACTGCTTGAATGAGTCTTTTTCTGACATGTGGACTCGCACTAGAATTATGAGGTGAGATGAATACTTGTTCAAGTTTCCATAATTCATGATTTTCAGGTAGTGGTTCTGGAGTCATCACATCTAATCCTGCTGCTCTGATTTTTTTTGTTTTTATAGCATCTACTAAAGCTTCTTGATCAATGATTTCACCACGAGCAACATTAATAATAACAACATTTTTTTTCATTTTTGAAAACGACTTCTGATTGATGAAATGAAAAGTTTCATCGTTTAGTGGTAATGCAACAATAATATAATCACTTTTTTGATAGAGCTCATCTAATCCTTCCTGATCAAAATAGAGTTGATCGAAATAAGGAAGTGCTACTCTTGATCTTCTATACCCTAAAACTCTTGCATCAAATGCTTTCATACGTTTAGCCACTTCTGATCCTATGGAACCAGTACCAAGAATCCCAACAGTAGATTCAGCAATTTCATAATGGACAGGCTCATGTTTCCACAAACACTCATTCATATATGCTTGTTGCGCTTTTAGATTCCTATTAAAATAGAGAATTTTCGAAAAAACATCTTCAGCTATTTGAATGCTAAAAACATCCTTAGCATTTGTTAAGACAATCCTTCTTTTTTCAAAATAGCTCAGATTGAGTTGGTTATAACCTGCAGTTAAAACTTGAACCCATTTTAGATTAATAAATCGGTCAAGATTTTCTGGAGTTAAGAACTCTGGCATTGAAATAATCGCTTCAATATCATCTGTTGATTTGTCATCATCAGTAAATATGAGATCTGGAAATCTTTCTCTCAATTGATTGATATCGCTTTCCTTTAGATATGAGTTTTCATATAACATTTTCATTAATTATTTCCTACCTTCTTGTCAAATGCGAGTCGCTTTAATTCACCTTCTTTTTGATTTAAGAGGATATATCCGCATAATTTATATCCCAATGCTTCAAAAAGTCGAATTGCATACTTATTTTGCTCATGAGTATCTATTCTGATATAATTTATTTTTTTGTCTATAGCTATCTTTTCGGTATATTTCATCAATTCTTCTGAAATTCTTGATCCTAATAAGTTTCTTTTGACAGCTAGTCTATGAATTGTTACATAAGGCAAGTCATCATTCCATAATCCTTCATATATTTTGTCATATGTATGTTCTATTCCAGTTCTGACAGACATCATACCTATCAGAAAACCTTCTTGTTCAGCAATATAAAATTCATTAGCCTCAATATCATTTTTGAATGTTTCCAAAGAAGGATCTTTGTATTGCCATTGATCAATATTTCTAGCTTTTAAAAGTTCAGTTGTTTCTAGTCTCAATTGCCAGATTGAATCTAAATCATTTTGTGTTGCTAATCTGATTTTCATAAGGTTCCTCGATTAAAATGATGCTTAATGGAAGTGCATCAACTTCTCTAATTTTTATGGGTAGTGCGTACATGAAATAGTGTCCTTGTTTGATATCCTTCAATCTCAATCCTTCAATAATAATGATATCATTTTTCATCAATATTTGATGTGTCAGATGTCCTTTTTGGTTACGTTCGACACCTAAACCGTCTACTCCCACGCCTGAAATCTTTTTTAAAGCTAAATAGTTTGCTGCTTTCTCATTAATAAATATAAAATGAAAGTCAAATATTTCTTTAAGGCTATTCTTTGTTTTAAATAAAACAAAGTCATTTTCTTCTATTTGAAGATTAATCAAATCCTTAGAATCAATTTCATTATCCAAATGTGTCAGATCAAAGACTTTAACCCATCTAATCATCTTGTGTATATCTAATGCATTTGAAGTTTCTCCATTTTCAAAGATATGTAATGGAAAATCCATATGAGTTCCAGTATGTAGGTTCATTGATAGTTTTGATTCATGCGTTGTTGAATTAGAAAAATCAGAAACCACTTCAATTAATGGTTTCTTTTCTTCCTTGTTCTTATAGACTTGCATATCATGTGATATCGTCATTGATATATCATAAATTTTCATGTAATATCCTCTTCAGTTAATTTAAATATCATAGCTTTTAATTCGTCATAATTATGATAGATGAACGGTTGTTTATGGTGCTTTTTAATGTGGTCAATAAAATGCCAAGATTGTTCAATTTCATCCCATCTAGTAAATAGTGTTTTATGTTGCTCTACACAATCTAAGATTAATTTTTCATAAGCTTCTGACAGATTTTTATAGGAACGACAAGAAATACAGTATTCAAGTTCAACTGTTTCAACATCATCAGTCAATCCTGGAACTTTGCTATTTAATATAAGTCCAACCCCGTCTTCGGGAGCAACCTTGATATATAGTTTGTTCGTTGAAAGCGGTAGATTCCATTTTCTTTGTTCACTTGTTTCTTCAAATTCTATAATAATTATAGATTCTTTTGTATCAAGTTTTTTACCTGTCATTAAGTAAAAAGGAACACCTTTAAAACGCGGTGTATTCACAAATGCTTTAAAGAAAACAAAGGTCTCAGTCAACGAGTCTTTTGGAATACCTTCTTCTTTTAAGTATCCATCGTATTGTCCTAAAATTAATGAGTCATGTTCGAAATGTAAGTGATTAAGTACTTTCACTTTTTCATTTTTAACATCATCACTGTGATAAGAAATAGGAATTTCCATTGCGATTAAAGATAGTATTTGAATCAAATGACTTTGTACCATATCTCTTAGTGCACCAGATTGATCATAATATCCAGCTCGTCCAAGAATACCTTCAGTCTCTTTTGCAATAATTTTAACGCTTTTTATCGTTCTATTATGCCAAACTTCTTCAAATATTCGATTAGCAAATCTGACCATCATAATGTTTTGTATCATTTCTTTTCCTAAATAATGGTCAATACGATATATTTGTTTTTCATCAAAATAGTACCATAACATTTCATTGATTTCTTTGGCACTACTCAAATCATAACCAAATGGTTTTTCAAAAATAATTGACTGCAAAAGGTTCCCTATTTGAACTAATTTTGATTGATTGATATTTTCACTAACCACTGGAAATAGATCAGGTCCAATGGCCAAATAGAACAGTTCTTTGGTCTGATCGTGCTTTTCTTGATTTATGTATGCTACCAATTTAGAATAATCATCTAAACTAGTTATATCCATATGAAAATAATGAACAATTTTTGTTAAAATATCCAGATTTAATGGCTTAGTTGCATTATTATTCATTTTTTGAAGATATTCTTCCGTTGAATAATCTTTTCTTCCTAGTGCAATAACCAAACTATCCTTTGATATTTTGTTTTGGCTTACAAGCTTAGCTATAGCCGGCAATAATTTTCTTGAAGTTAAATCGCCTGTTGAGCCAAAAATCGTTATAATTAAGTCTTTCATTTCTTTTTATACACGGTGTGTCCACCGAACTCTTTTCTCATTGCTGCAACTACTTTTTCAGCAAATAGATGATCATCTTTTGATTTATATCTCGTATACAAAGCTTGAGTAATTACTGGTAATGAGACACGGTATTTCAAAGCTTCTTCAATCATCCACATGCCTTCTCCTGAATCATCAATTCTACCTTGGATTAGTTCCAATTTTTGATCGGATGTAAAAGCATCATGAATATATCCCATTAAAGCGGATTCTATAATTGAACCATGATTCCACATTTGAGATATTTTTTCATAATCTAGTTCAAAAGGAGATGCTTCTAATAAATCGAAACCTTCAGCAATCGCTTGCATCATACCGTATTCTATACCATTATGCGCCATTTTAACAAAATGACCCGATCCAGGTTTCCCCATATATGCATAGCCATCTTCAATAGCTAAGTCAATGAAGACTTGTTCTAATTTTTCAACAATAGCTTTATCTCCACCAACCATTAAACACGCACCATGTCTAGCGCCACTCATTCCGCCTGATGTTCCCATATCAACAAACTCAACTCCACTATTCTTTAAATGATGATATCTTTTGATAGATACATTAAAGTTTGAATTTCCGCCATCAATAACAATGTCACCTTTTTCCAAAAAAGGAAGCATTTGCTCGATTGTTTTATCCATGAACTGATTTGGAATAAACATTAATACGATATTGTTTTCTTGTTTTTCACTTGCTAATAATTTTTCAAGT
This sequence comes from uncultured Mariniplasma sp., assembly GCA_964625435.1. Taxonomy (GTDB): domain Bacteria; phylum Bacillota_I; class Bacilli_A; order Acholeplasmatales; family Acholeplasmataceae; genus Peloplasma. Next base: position 810 of record CAZVDQ010000032.1, on the reverse strand, counting down.
GAATCAACTGAAATCATCCCATTTTCTTTTAAACTGTTTCTTGCTTCTTCATTTAAATCATATCCAATGACTTCATGGTGATGATCCTTCAGATTTAAAGCAATATTTAATCCCATTTTTCCTAAACCTATTAATTTTATCTTCATATTATCCTCCTATTAATTATCTGTTACATGCCATAAATAATGTGCTACGATTGATCGATATGGTTTCCAATTTTCACTAATTACATCTATTTCTTGATTAGTCAATTCTGGATTTTGATACATTTTTTTTACTGCATTTCTCAAACCTAAATCAAGTGCAGAGAATACATCTTCTCTTCCTAAGGAAAACATTAAAAACATTTGAGCACTCCATATACCTATACCTTTTATTTTTATCAACATATCGACAATCTCTTCATTAGTCATAAGATCTAAATGGCTTAAGTCGATAATTTGATTTAGATAACATTCAGACAGAGATTTAAGATATTTGATTTTTTGATGAGATAAACCAACATTTCTCATACTTTCTTCTGATGCAATTAACACTTTATTTGCTGTGATATCATTATCAAATAGATCACTCACTCTTTTGTAGATGATTCTGGCAACTTTTCCAGAAAGTTGCTGGGCAACAATTGTTCCGACAAGTGAATCAAAATAATCATCCGAAATATTAACAATAACCTCATCTATTTTAAAAAATAGTTCTTTAAGTTGCGGATCCTTCTCAATTAAATATTTAACTCCGTTTGAGTGTGTGTCATATTTTAATTGCTTCATAAAATCTATTTAAATATAGTTTTTAAGGGACGACTAACTA
>CAZVDQ010000031.1:0-17979 GCA_964625435.1 uncultured Mariniplasma sp. | reverse complement strand
TTACTGATGTTAGAGTTAAACTTGTTAGCAGCGAAAGTAGACTTAGAGGGGTAGCAACCATTACATTTGACGAGAGTTTTGTTGTACATGATATACGCATCATTGAAGGCGAAAACGGCATTTTTGTGGCCATGCCAAGCAAAAAGACTCCAAATGGAACTTTTAGAGACATCGCTCACCCAATTCATGGTGAAATGCGTAAGATTATTGAAGATGCTATTGTTATAGCATATAATGAAGCATTAGCAACTCCAGTAACTGTTAGTGAATAATAACTTAAACTAAAAAAATGAAGTAAACGAAAATCTTTTTCGCACACCCTGCGAAAAGATTTTTTTTGGATAAAATCAATTTAAAAATTGACCGTTTTAATGTATAATTAAAAGTGGACAGAGGAGTTGTGATGATATGTCAACAATTGACGGAAAGAAGATTAAATTATTTGCACTAAGTTCAAATAGAGCATTAGCAGAGGAGATCTCAAAAACTTCCGGAATAGAAATTAGTAATGTCGATGTTTTCAAATTTTCTGATGGAGAAATTACCGTAAATATCGAAGAAAGTGTTAGAGGACATGATGTATTTATCGTTCAATCAACCTCAGCACCAGCGAATGAGCATTTAATGGAATTACTCATTATGGCAGATGCAATGAAAAGAGCATCAGCTAGAACATTAACAGTGATAATGCCTTATTATGGTTATTCAAGACAGGATAGAAAAGCAAAATCTCGTCAGCCAATTACAGCAAAACTTATTGCAGATATGTTACAAGTTGCAGGCGTTAACCGTCTCATCTGCATTGATTTACACGCAGCTCAAATTCAAGGATTTTTTAATGTTCCTATCGATAATTTTCCTGCAGCACCTCTTTTAGCTGATTATTTTCTTTATTCAAAAAAATTGAAAAACATTGTCGTTGTCTCTCCAGATCATGGTGGTGCTACACGAGCTAGAATATTTGCCCGCATCTTAAATGCACCCTTAGCAATTATTGATAAACGCCGTTCTGCTCCCAATAAGGCTGAAGTACAAAATATTATCGGTGACGTTGCAGGAAAAACTGCAATTATGGTCGATGATATTATTGATACAGCAGGAACACTTATTGCAGGCGCAGAAGCACTTATTAAAGCTGGAGCTATCGATGTTTATGCTGCAGCAACGCATCCGGTTCTTTCAGGTGATGCAATAGAAAGAATAGAAGAATCAGTTTTATGTGAAGTTGTTGTTACAGATACAATAAACATTCCCGAAGCATATAAAACTAAAAAAATCACCCAATTATCAATTGGGCCACTATTAGGTCAATCCATATTGCATATTGTTAAAGATGAACCTATTAGTCAAATATTTGATAAAATTGAACATCCAGAAAAGAGTATTCAATGAAGCTTATTATAGGGTTAGGTAATCCAGGATTAAAATATCAGAAAACAAGACATAATATTGGGTTTGTGATTATTGATGAAATTTTAAGAATTCTTGGTGAGCAAGCAAAATTTGACTCTAAATTCAATGCAGAAATTTTGATGACTCAATTGAATGGTGAAAAGATAATTTTAGCTAAACCCTCTACATTTATGAATTTATCCGGTGAAGCAATTCTCAAATTAATTAAATATTATGATATTAATGTAAGTGATATTTTAGCTATTGTTGATGATGTCAATCTTGAAACTGGCAAACTTCGATTAAGAGAATCAGGCGGTCATGGTGGACATAATGGTTTAAGAAACATCATTGGTCTTTTGCATACAGAAGATTTCAAAAGAGTTCGCATCGGTATTGATAACCATGTGACCACCCCGTTGGATCAATATGTTTTGGGGCAATTTACACAGGATCAATGGATTACTTTGCAAAAAGCAATCAAATTTTCGACTGAAATTATTGAACTTTTCGTTCAAAATGTTCCATTTACAGATATAATGACAAAATATAACACCCAAACATAGTTTGGGTTTTACTATCTAAGAGGCGAATCGATGATTGATTTTCTTAAGATGAAAACAAATATGATAAAAATAATTAATAAAACATCGAAGACGATGTTTTTTAAGTCATCAACAGACACATATAATGCGTATCTCGCTTCGCTCGATTACTTAGAAAACAAAAAAACTGTTTTTATTGTTACGCCCAATCTTTATGAGGCTCAAAAGTATTATGATCAAGTGAGTCAAATTATTGATGCTGATGATGTTTTATTTTATCCAGCAGACCAAACGCTTACGAATATCATGGCTTTAGGAAGTCCTGAGTTTAAAAGCGAAAGACTTTATACGTTAAAACAATTAATGACTGGAAAACCATTTATTGTTGTTACAACGCTTCAAGGGATATGTCAAAGACAATTAGCACCTGAAGATTATATCAATAGTGTTAAGGTTTTAAAAAGAAATGAATCTTATAATCTCGAAGACTTGGTTCAGTATTTAATTTATAGTGGGTATTCAAGAACGTACACAGTTGAAAAGCCTGGGGAGTTCAGTGTAAGAGGACACATCGTTGATTTATATACACTTAACCATGATCAACCCTATCGATTGGATTTTTTTGATGATATTTTAGATCAAATAAAAATTTTTGATGTGGAAACACAAAGATCATTTGCCGAAATAGAAGCGATTGAAATTACGCCGATGAATGAGTTATTTTATACCGATCAGATGAAAACCGATGCTCTTCTTGAGATCAATAGGTTTTTTAAAGATAGGAACTTATCAGATAGAGAAGAAGAAAAACTGGAACAAGATTTAGAATCCATTGAAATGCGAACAAAGATAGATGGATTAAGTATTTACATTCCATTTTTTAATCACGAGGAAACAACAGTTCTTGATTTTAGTGAAAATAAAAAGATATACATGATTGATGTTCATAAAATGCACATTAATGAACAAGCAATTTCTGATGATTTAAATACCTATGCGATAACAATGAATGGAGCACACTTTTTAAGTATTCCCTTTCGTATTCCATTAGAAAGAGAGCTAAAATTAGCTCACATTGAAATAGATAATTTTGGAATGAATAGTCCTGAAAATGCTCTTGATTTAGGTGTATCAACAGCAAACAATTATCAAGGAAATCTAGCATTACTCGAGTTAGACATTAAAGATGTCATTCACTCATATCACGTTATTTTCTGCGTATCAACACAGCATTATTATGATGAAATCTCACAGTTTTTTAAAGATAAAGAAATTAATTTTGAAACAGGGCTAAATGAAACTCCCGGAGTTTATTTACTTAATCAATCAAGTTATGGATCCTTTTTATCTAGAGAAGATAAGATTCTTCTTTTAGATGAGGCACAACTATTTTCTTATAAAGTTCGTCCAGCAATTAGATATCGAAGTGTACTTAATCAATCAACAAAAATCCGTAGAATCGAAGACTTATCTGTGGGTGACTTTGTCGTTCATTATGATTATGGTATTGGACGATATATTGGATTGAAGACGATGGAGCTTAGTCAAGAAAAAAGAGACTATCTTCATATAATTTATGCAAATGAAGAAGCTCTGTATGTTCCATTGGATCAGATCGATATGGTCCTGAAGTTTAGTAGTCGCGATGGTATCCATCCTAAACTATCTAAGCTTGGTGGTAAACAATGGACGAAGACAAAGGCTAGCGTCAGAATGAGAATTAAGGACTTGAGCGATCGTTTGATTTCACTTTATGCACAAAGACAACAAAGTATTGGATTTTCATATGCAAAAGATAATGAAATGCAAGTTTTTTTTGAAAGAGATTTTACATATGAAACTACAAGAGATCAACAAAAAGCTATTGTTGATACAAAGTTCGATATGGAAAATGAACGCCCCATGGATAGATTAATTTGTGGTGATGTTGGTTTTGGTAAAACCGAAGTTGCACTGCGCGCAGCTTTCAAAGCTGTCTTAAATACGAAACAAGTTTTATACTTGGTTCCAACAACAGTTTTAGCAAGACAGCATTATTATACTTTTAAAGAGCGCTTTGAGAAGTATGGCGCGAATGTCGCCTTATTAAGCCGTTTCGTGACACCTAAGAAACAAAGGGAAACATTGGATAAACTGAAAAAGGGATATATTGATGTTGTCATTGGTACCCATCGATTATTATCTGGAGATGTTAAATTCAAGGATTTGGGATTACTCATTATAGACGAAGAACAACGCTTTGGTGTAGAGCACAAAGAAAAAATTCGTGAGTTCAAAGTGAATGTTGATACACTGACTTTAAGTGCAACCCCTATTCCAAGAACATTACAAATGTCTATGATGGGCCTCAAAGATGTTTCAATGATTGAAACCCCACCCTTGAACCGGTATCCGGTACAAACCTATGTCGTTGAAAGACAGGAAGCATTAATTAAAGAAGCTATTAAACGTGAGCTTGCTAGAGGTGGACAAATCTTCTATTTATTTAATCGAGTACAAGGCATAGAAGGAATGGTTCACAAGCTTCAAAAACTTGTTCCTGAAGCTCGAGTTGCTTATGCGCATGGAAAAATGAATAAAGATCTACTTGAAAATACTTTAAGTGATTTCATTGATCACTCATACGACATTTTAGTTTCAACAACCATTATTGAAACGGGTGTTGATATACCTAACACAAATACTATAATTATTCATGATGCTGATAAATTAGGACTTTCACAACTCTATCAAATTAGAGGACGTGTGGGCAGAAGTGATCGTATTGCTTATGCATACTTGTTATATGAAGCTTACCGAAATATTAATGATGAAGCAAAGAAGAGATTAACAGCAATTCAAGATTTCACTGCTTTAGGTAGTGGGTTTAAAATTGCGATGCGAGATTTATCGATTAGAGGTGCTGGTGACATATTGGGATCTGAACAGTCAGGATTTATTGACTCAGTTGGTTTGGAACTCTACATGAAACTTCTCGAAGAAGCAATCACAGGAGTCTCATTAGATAGACCAAAGGAAACAGCTATTGATGAAATTTATGCACCTCGTCATGTTGATCCACAATATGTAAGTCAGGATAGTGTAAGGATTGAAATTCATAAGAGAATTAGTGAATTAAATCGCATTAAGGATATTGAAGATTTTAAGGTTGAACTTACAGATAGATTTGGCGCACTTGATGCCGATTTATTGCTTTATATGTATGAAAAATTATTTAAGAAATTTTCATCTATCATTGGAGTTCATAAAACAATTGTAGAATCTAATCAAGTCACACTTGTTCTATCAATTGAAGCATCTGCGAAAACTAATGGTAAAAAATTATTTGATAAAGCGGGTTCATCAAAGACTCAGGTTCGGCTCGCTTATCTCAAAGGACATATACACATTATCATGGTAACAAAACATAAAAAAGAGCATTGGCTCTATTTGTTTGATTTATTTTTAGACGACTTGATTTATAATTGATATAGAGGTGATCGATATGAGTGTAGATATATTAAAGATTTCAAAGGATGCTATTGAAGCATCAAAAAAATATGATGATGTGATTAATGCATCCATCGGTATGTTCTATGACGAGGATAAATCAATTGGTGGCATGCCAATTGTATCAAAGGCAATTAGAACCCTTCCCGATGAAAAAATTTTACCTTATCCTTCAGTTGATGGAGGACAAGAGTTTAAAAATAATGTCATTTCTTGGGTATTTGGGAAATGCGAGAAAGACATTAGAGAACAGATGTTTGTTAATGCATGTGCAACACCAGGGGGAAGTGGCGCTATTGCATCAACATTTTCAGTTTATTCTAAACCAAGCGATTTTATCTTTGTGTCAGACATTAGATGGCAGTATGAACGCTTTGCAGATCGTGCAAAACTGAGTATTTTTGAACATAAGCTATTTAAAGGTGACAAATTTGACATTGAAAGCTTTGAAGAAAGACTAAAAGTACTTTGTGCGATTCAAAAGCAAATTATAGTCATCATTAACGATCCATGCCATAATCCAACTGGATTTACATTAAGTGAGAACGAATTTAAACAAATCATAGACATTTTAAATCAACAAACAAGAAACGATATTGTATTTCTATATGACTTGGCATATCTTGATTTTTCACATGAATCAGATAATCGAAAGAAATTAACTTATCTTCCCTTATTGAAAAATCACGTGATGACTGTACTTGCTTTTAGTGGATCAAAAACATTTGGAGCGTATGGTTTAAGACTTGGTGCTGCTATAGGTTTAGCACACGATGAAGAGAAAGTAAATAATTTCTACAAAAAATTTGTGAATGAAGCGAGAGGTTCATGGTCAGCAACACCAACTGTTTCAATTGAATTACTCAATCATTTTTCAAAAGCAGAAAATAAGAAAGAGTTTTTAAGTGGTCTCGACCACATTAATACGCTTGTGCAACAAAGAAGTGCTTCATTTATTAAACAAGCAAAGGAAATTGGATTAAAGACTCATCCATTTAGAAGTGGGTTTTATACGGTAGTTTTAACACCAAACCCAGAACAAGATTATTTAAAACTTGCCGAACACCATATATTTGCAGTTCCAATGACTGGCGGGATTCGACTTGCTTTATGCAGTTTATCTACAACCGAAATTCTTGGATTACCACAAAAAATAAAATCTATTCTTGATTTATAAGACTCACTTTTACGAGTTTTCATAGCGCAGAAGTCAATAATCGTAAACTATGTAATATTTTTAATAGCTAAATAATATGCTATAATTAAGGTATCTTAAAAGAGATACTTTTTTTACGAACAGGGAGAAAACTATGGAACAAATTACAGTATTATGTGAACAAATGGGCGTTGGTCCAGAAGAATGTTTGCCATATGGGTTTGATAAGGCAAAAATCGATTTAAAAGTGTTGAGAAGACTAGAAAACAAACCGAATGGCAAGCTTGTTTTAGTTACAGCTATTAATCCTACACCAGCTGGTGAAGGTAAAACAACAATATCAATTGGTTTAGCACAAGGTTTAAAATACATTGGGAAACAACCAATGCTTGCACTTAGAGAACCTAGCTTGGGACCTGTATTTGGTCTAAAAGGTGGAGCAACAGGTGGAGGAAAATCAAGTATTACCCCCTCTGATGATATCAATCTTCATTTTACTGGTGATCTACATGCGGTTACATCAGCTAATAACTTATTAAGTGCACTTATTGATAATCATATTCATCAAGGTAACGAACTGAACATAGAAACTGTAACATGGAAACGCTGCATGGATATGAATGACCGTGCACTTCGTTCAATTGAAACACCCACTAGAAAAGATGGATTTATTATTACTGCTGCAAGCGAAATTATGGCAATCTTGGCTTTAGCGAGTGATTTAGATGATTTGAAACAGAGAATTAATCGAATTCTTATTGGTTACAATAAAGATGGAAAACCAGTTTGTGTTTCTGATTTAGGTGGTGCAGATGCGATGACTTTATTGATGAAAAACGCAATGAATCCAAATCTTGTTCAGACCCTAGATGGTGTACCGACTTTAGTTCATGCTGGTCCATTTGCTAATATTGCTCATGGATGCAACTCAATTGTTGCTACAAAACTAGCAATGAAATTAGGCGATTATACGATTACAGAAGCTGGATTTGGTGCAGATTTAGGTATGGAAAAATTCTTAGATTTGAAAATGCCATATTTAAATAAACAAGTGGACACTGTGGTTATTGTTGCAACGCTTAGAGCACTTAAATCACATGGTGGTGCTGAGGATTTTAATGAAGAAAATAGAGAAGCACTAATAGCCGGATTACCACATTTAAACAAACATTTGTCAAACATTAAAAATTATGGATTAAATTATGTAATTGCACTTAATCATTTCTATACGGATACTGATGAAGAAATAGAAGCGATTATGAATTGGGCAAAACAAAATAATCATCCAATAGCATTATGTAAAGGATTCGCTCTTGGTGGTGAAGGGATGGTTGATTTAGCAAATATGATCGTTGATCTTACCGAAAAACCATCTTCGTTTACTAAACTCTACGAAGCTAGCGATTCAACACAAGTAAAAATAGAAACAATTGCAAAAAAGATTTATGGTGCTAAAGAAGTTGTATTTACTAAAAAAGCAACTGAACAACTTGCAAATTATCAGGAACTCGGATGGAATTTACCCGTTTGTATGGCTAAAACTCCATTATCCTTGACAGGGGATCCCAAAATTAAAGGATTACCCATTGACTTCACATTGACAATTCAAGCAATTAGACCATCTTTAGGAGCTGGCTTCCTTGTTGCACTAACAAAGGGAATCATGGTTATGCCTGGTTTAAATAAAACGCCTCGTGCACTTGAAATGGTTATCGATAGTGAAGGAAATTTGATAGATTAGGAGTGATTAAATGATTTTACTTGATGGTGCAAAAGTCGCCAATGAAAGAAATCTTCAATTAAAAGAAAATATTATAAAAGATGTTCCCGTTTATCAAAGAGCACCAAGTTTAGCTATCATTTTAGTAGGTGAAAATCCTGCGAGTATGTCATATGTTAAAGGTAAGGGAAAGGCATGCAAACTTGTAGGCATTACCCATGAACTTTTTCGTCTTGATGAAAATATTAGCGAAGAAGAATTATCTAAATTAATTGAAAAATTAAATCACGATATGATGGTTGATGGAATTTTATTACAATTACCTATTCCTAAACACTTGAATGAAGCAAAACTTATTGATTTAATCTCAAAAGATAAAGATGCTGATGGATTTCATGTAATAAATCAGGGATATTTGTATCAGAAAAAACCTACAGTTTATCCTGCAACACCAAAGGGTATCATGACTTTGTTAAAAGCATATGATATCAATGTATCAGGTATGGATGCAGTAGTTATTGGTAGAAGCAATATTGTTGGATTCCCTGTTGCTCGATTATTGATGGATGCTGGAGCAACCATCACTGTATGTCATAGACAAACAAAAGATTTAGCTTTTCATACACGAACTGCTGACATCATTATTGCATCTGCAGGAAAAGCAGAACTCGTAACAAAAGATATGGTCAAACCTGGAGTTATTGTTGTTGATGTTGGTGTTAATAGAGTTGATGGTAAGCTCGTGGGTGATGTTCATTTTGAAGGTGTTAGCGAGGTTGCATCTTATTTATCTCCGGTACCTAGAGGCGTCGGACCTATGACAATTAATGCACTCTTGGAAAATACATATGATCTTTATTTGAAGCACGTTAAATAAGTTCAATTTAGCAAGTGATGAAAAAGGAAATATAACCTTTACAAAGTAAAGTGTTATTGCTATAATGAGAATGTATTTGATGACCACTAAGTTGTTTGATTTGGAAATAATGATTTCATTTTGGTGTAATCACCACAACAGGTTGTTAAAATACACAGGGATTGTTTTTATATTTATAGTCTTCATACGAGTTATTCAATGCACATATGGGGGCACATAGGAATAAGTAGCAAATATTGTTACTGATCATGTGCGACAAAAAGACACCCGAATATAGGGTGTTTTTTTAATCAAAAATGGTAAAATAGAAATGTAGTAAAAGGAGAAAATCATATGAACATTTGGCATGACATCAGCAAATCAAGAATTCAACCTGAGAAATTTGTAGTGTGTATTGAAATTTCTAAGGGTAGTAAAAAAAAATATGAGTTAGATAAAGAAACGGGAATGATTATTTTAGATCGAATCCTATTTACTTCAACTCACTATCCAGCGAACTATGGATTTATTCCTAGAACATATGCTGGAGATAATGACCCTCTTGATGTTTTGGTATTATGTCAGGAAGATATTGAACCATTATCAATTGTTGAATGTTATCCAATCGGAGTAATGAAAATGATTGATTCTGATGAAATTGATGAAAAAATTATTGCAATTCCTTTTGGAGATCCATCTTTAACTCAATACAAAGATATTAGCGAATTACCAGCACACTTAATGACTGAAATGGGACACTTCTTTGAAGTGTACAAGTCTCTCGAAGGTAAAAAAACCTATATTTTAGATGTTGAAGGCGCAGAAGCTGCTAAAAAAATTATTACACAATGCATCAAGAATTATGACAAAAAATTCAGTAAGTAAAGGAAGATAAATCAATGGGAAGAGCACATGAAGTAAGAAAAGCATCTATGGATAAAACGGCTGCTGTTAAAAGTAAACTCTATGCGAAATATGGCAAAGAAATTTATATGGCTGCCAAATCAGGAACACCAGATCCAGAAACAAATCAATCATTAAAAAAGATTATTGAAAAAGCTAAAAAAGAGCAAGTCACTGCTGATGTTATTAAAAGAGCGATTGATAAGGCTAAAGGCGGAAGTGACGAAAACTATTCTGAAGCTCGTTATGAAGGCTTTGGACCGGGGAATTCAATGCTTATCGTTGAATGCTTAACTGAAAATGTTAACAGAACGATTGCTACTGTTAGAACTTGTTTTACTAAAACTGGTGGAAAACTAGGTGTAACCGGATCTGTTGTACATATGTTTAATCATTTAGCTGTATTTACAATGCCAGATATTACAGAAGATGAATTGTTAGAAATTTTAATCACAAACGATCTTGATGTTAAGGATATTGAAGTTGAAGAAGAATCTATTACAATCTATGGCGAAGCAAATGATTTTAATTTAATAAGAACTGCAATTACCGACGCTAAACCTGAAATGGATTTTGCAACAGAAGAGTTAATGTGGCTCCCAATGATGGAAACTTCTTTGGATAATGAAGAAGACCAAGGGAAATTTGATCGCCTCATTGAATTATTAGATGAACTTGACGATGTTCAAGTTGTTTCTCACAACATTACTCTTTAAAAATTAATGATTAGAAATTAGAGGTTAAGAAGTAAAAAAACACACAAAAAGACAGGTATATATGCAACCAATACTGTCTTTTATTTTACCTGTTATTATGATATAATAATATAGGATTTATCGAGGAGGAACATATGAACCTAAAAATGACCGATCCCATGATCGAGTGCATCATTCTCAAGGAAAAAAACAGACAGGAAGAACATATTGAATTGATTGCATCAGAAAACTTTGTTTCAGATGCAGTTTTAGAAGCACAAGGTTCCATATTGACCAATAAATATGCTGAAGGATATCCTAAAAAAAGATATTATGGCGGGTGTGAATACGTTGATGAAATAGAAACTTTAGCCATTGATAGATTAAAAAAATTATTTAAGGCAAACTATGCAAATGTTCAGCCACATTCTGGATCACAAGCAAATATGGCGGCATATCAAGCATTGATAAAACCTGGCGATATGATTTTAGGAATGTCACTTGCGGAAGGTGGTCATTTAACACACGGGTTCCGTTTAAATTTTTCCGGAAAATTTTATCAGGCATCTTTTTATGGCGTTGATGAAAAAACTGAAATGATTGATTATGATAAACTTCTTGAAATAGCTAAAGAAGTAAAACCTCAGTTGATTATTGCTGGAGCAAGTGCATATTCAAGAATTATTGATTTTAAGAGATTTAGAGAAATAGCTGATGAAGTTGGAGCATATCTTGTCGTAGATATGGCACATATAGCTGGTTTGGTAGCTGCTGGTGTTCATCCTTCTCCAATGGCTTATGCACACGCAGTAACATCTACAACACATAAAACATTGAGGGGTCCTAGAGGTGGAATTATTTTAACAAACGATGAAGATATTGCTAAAAAAATCAATAGAGCAGTCTTCCCGGGAGTTCAAGGTGGACCTTTGATGCACGTCATTGCTGCAAAAGCAGTTGCGTTCAAAGAAGCATTATCTGATGAATTTGTTGAATATCAGAAACAGGTTGTTAAAAATGCTAAGGTTCTTGCTGACGAAATGAAGAAACGTGGATTTAGAGTTATTAGTGGCGGAACTGATAATCACTTAATGCTGATTGATGTTAAAGGAAGATATGATATCACGGGTCTAGATGCTGAAAATCTACTGCACCGTGTCAATATTACATGTAATAAAAATGGTGTTCCATTTGATAAGGAAAAACCAGCCTATGCTAGTGGCATACGCCTAGGTACACCTGCAGTAACAACAAGAGGATTTAAAGAAAATGAAATGCGTTTAGTTGCTGAATTGATTGATGAAACATTTGCGAATCGTGATAGCGATGAAAGAATTTTAGAAATTCAAAAGAAAGTGACTGCGCTCACACATAAATTTCCATTATACACGAAGGGAGTATAAACGATGATTGCAAAAACAAAATATATTCCTGACGGCAAAAAAGAACTTAAAGAACTGCCTATTCTCCATTACCTAGATGCTGATTTCTTATTTTATCCAGTAACTAGTGCACGTTGTCCCGAAGGAGAAACGTGCGTAAGAGGTGGACAATTTGTTAAAATTGGTGAGGTTCTGGGAACAAGAAAAGGTGCATTTTTTGAACAACCCATGCACTCCACTGTCAGTGGTGAAGTAAAAGGTTATGAAAAAAGCGTCGATCAAAGTGGTAATGTCGTTGATTGCTTGATTGTTAAAAACGATAAAAAATATAACTTACATCCTTCAATTATTGATCGAACTAATGAAGAAATTGATGCACTTACTAAAGAAGACTTTGTCGAAATTGTTAAGGAAGCGGGTTTAGTCGGTTTGGGAGGAAGTGCTTTTCCTAGTTATATTAAATTACAGACAAAAGATAAAATAAATGTTGTCATTGCTAATGGGGTTGAATGTGAACCCTATTTGATTGCTGATTATAGTTTGATGATGAATCAACCTCAAGAAGTGATTCAAGGGCTAATTTATGCAATGAAAGCAAGTGGTGCTCCAAAAGGAGTTATTGCAATCAAGAAGAAATATACTGAAATAAGAGAAAGACTCAATTTTAGTTTAAAACAATTTACAGGACACAATATTGAAGTTATCACTGTGGGGAATCATTATCCACAAGGTTGGGAACTTGATATGATTAATCGTGCAGTGGGTGTTAAAATTCCCCAAGGCGAACTCTTATCTAAATATGGTGTATTAAATTTTAATGTTTCAACATTGCAAAGTATATACAATGCAGTTAAAAAGAGACTTCCAGTCTTGGAAAGATTGTTTACAATAAGTGGTAATGGTGTTCACAATTCAAGTTTTAGGGCTAGAATTGGTACACAAATCCAAGAATTAATTGAACTTGCTGGTGGTTATAAGGATATTGAAATTCCTAAAGTCCTCATTTTGGGTGGACCAATGATGGGAACGAATGTACTTAGAGATGATATTGTTATGACACATACTTCAACAAGTCTTATCGTACTAAATGAGGAAATTCTAATAGAAGAACCTTGCATTCATTGTGCTGCATGTGTTTACTCATGCCCGGTAGATATTCAACCTACTCAAATTATGAGTGCTTACAAGGTCAAAGATAAAGATGCTTTGAAGATGTTAGAAGTAAATAAATGCATTGAATGTGGACTTTGTTCGTTTGTTTGTCCATCTAAGATTCATTTGACAGAGTATATGCGTTCTGGCAAACGCTTAGTAAGGTAGGAGGAAAATATGCAAGCAATTAAACAAACGAGCCCCTATGTTCGTAAGCAAGTTAGCACTAAACGTATGATGATTGATGTTCTTATTGCCTTAATCCCAGTTGTCGTTTTTTCGATTTATCGTTTTGGTTGGGATGCGGTAATTAGAATACTAGTATCTCTTATCCTTATGATTGGACTAGAAGCGCTAATTTTTGGAATGATGCAAAAGGTTAAAAAAACCGATAAAACCTTTAAAGAAAGATTGAAAACAAAATATAGCACTTATACAATCAACAATGTGACTGCGCCTGCAATCAGTGCGATAATATTTGCAATGCTTATGCCATCGAAGATACCAGTCTATGCAGTTGCTGTTGGTGCTATTTTCGCTATTGTTGTTGTTAAGATGATGTTTGGTGGTCTTGGAGCAAATATATTTAATGTTGCTGCAGCAGGACGTAGATTTGTATCACTAGCATTGACGGGTATGTTTGCAGGTGTTTATGTTGGTATGGATATGGTTGCGGGAGCAACCCCGTTAACAGCACTAAAAAGCGGTATGGGATTTCCAGCTGTTTTAAATAGTTATCCAATCATTGATCTAATCACAGGAAATATTCCTGGTACAATGGGAGAAATTAGTGCAATCGCAATTCTTATAGGTCTTATCTATTTAATTATTAGAAGAACTGCAGATTATAGAATTGTCGTTTCAACATTTGTGACATTTACTCTATTAATTACATTGATCGGACTTAAGTTATATCCTGCTCAATGGTTTGAATTTGTTTTATATAATATTTTTTCGGGTGGTTTATTATTTGGAGTAGCATTTATGGTAACAGATCCTGTAACAGCTCCTGTGACTAGACCCGGACGATGGTTATACGGATTACTTATAGGTTCCCTAATCGTTCTTATTCGTACCTTTGGTGCTTATGCTGAAGGTGTTGCTGCTGGATTATTATTTGCAAATATGTTTGTACCACTTATTGATTATGCAAAATGGTCAACAAATAAGATTAGACCAAGATTCGTTATTGGGTATGTTGCTCTTTTCATCATTATGGCACTCATTGTTTATTTTGGTGTAGGAGGTACAGTCTTATGAAAAATCTCTTAAAAAAACCTTTATTTCACTACACACTTGTATTGATGATGGTTTCTTTAGTTTGTGG
This sequence comes from uncultured Mariniplasma sp., assembly GCA_964625435.1. GTDB lineage: Bacteria > Bacillota_I > Bacilli_A > Acholeplasmatales > Acholeplasmataceae > Peloplasma. Next base: position 3,362 of record CAZVDQ010000031.1, on the reverse strand, counting down.
ATTTGCAATTGGTGGAGTGAACGCCATTACTGCACCAATCATTGAAGATAATATTACTGAAAGTAAAGAAATTGCTTTTAATAAAGTACTACCCGGACTTGACAAATACGAGGAACTAGATATTACAGGAGATCCTGATTCAATTCAAAGTAAAGTCATTGGCAAAAACGAAACAGGTCAAACAATTGGATACATCTATGAAGCTTATGGAAACAATAAGTTTGGTTCAATGCGAATTGTTGTAGGTGTTAATGTTTTTGGTACAATTGTTGGTGCTGATTTTATTGAAATTCAACAAACTTATCAAGTCAACGGAACTATAAGTAACCTTGCTTTGTTTATAGGAACGGCTATTGCTGATCTTGAACCAAGCGGTGATGTTATCACTGGAGCAACTTTCAGTTATGATTTAGTTAAAGATTTACTTTCGGATATATCTATTACACATACAAATACATATGAAACACCTGCACAACCCTATGAATTTTGGTTTGGAGCAGACTATACAATAGAAAATGATTTAACATTCACTCCTACAACAAGTATTCTATCTAAAGATATTGTGAAAGATGGTAATGACCAAATCATTGGATCTTTCTATCACTTGAGGGGTTCAGGAGTTTATGATGGTGTTGATGGTCACATTGGAACCATTAATTTATATATTGGACTTAGCAATGATGGTACTATTTTAGGTATTGATCTTCCTAAAGATGAGTTTGGACATAATACAACAAATCAGTTTTATGGTAAAGTTGTATCTTATGTAAATTCCATGACAGGAAATAATATTCAGTCATTTGGAGGGAATGGAGATTTAGTTGCTGGAGCTTCAAATTCTCAAGCAGTTGTTGATGCACTCCTTACTGCTTTAGGAGGTGCATTATCATGAATAAAGAAAACAAATTTTTGTTGATAAATTCAGCAATATTGTTGGCTGTAGGTCTTATATTTATCTTAATTTATGCGACTAGCATTCCTTTAGAACCCGAAGATAAACTCTTTGGACAAATGATTACTCTAAGTAATGAAACAGTAATTAATGATGTACCCACAATAGGGCATTATGAAGTTCTCCATTCGGTTTCTGATGCAATCAATAAACAAGGAGATAAAATAGGAACTGTTTATCATGTTTATGCAAGAAACGGATTTATTGAAACTCCCGAAGATGAATTTGGTTATATTGAACTTTTAGTTGGGATTGATTTAAATGATGAAGTTTATGTGCAAATCATTGAATTAAGACAAACAGCATCCTATAATGTTAAAATTCAAAATTACATATACGAATATTATCAAGGATTCAATGCAAATCAATTGGTATCAATTCCAGTGATCAATGTTGAAGATTTAGATGCTGGTGTTACTGCTTCGCAAAGTACAGGAGTTATTAAATCACTAGTCTTTAAAGCAGTTTCAGAATATTTCAATTCAACATTAAGTGTAAGTGAGGTGACATACCGATGACCGAAACAAAAAAAATACCCGCTAAAAAAGTAAAAGTAGAAGATAAAGAACCATCACTTTGGGAAACCTTTGCTAAAGGGATTCTTAAAGAAAATGGATTATTTGTTATGGTATTAGGTCTGTGTCCTGCACTCGCAGTAACAGCTACCTTTGAAGGTGCATTTGGGATGAGCGTATTAGTTGTTATGGTTTTAACTTTAACAAATATATCCGTATCAGCAATTAGAAAATTAATTCCTAATGCAGTACGTATTCCTGTGTATGTCATTATTATTGCTACTGAAGTTACAATCTTAAAGATGTTAGTCGATGCTTTCGCTCCTGATTTAGCTCAAGAATTAGGTGTGTTCATTGCCTTGATTACTGTTAACTGTATTATTTTAGGTAGAGCAGAAGCGTTTGCTTCAAAAAATAATGTTACTCGTGCTGCCTTAGATGGTCTTGGTGTTGCTATAGGTTTTGGATTAGCACTATCAATAATTGGTCTAGTCAGAGAGTTTTTCGGAACTGGTATGATTGTTTTAGGAAAAACGTTACCTCTTGGATTTGAATATACAATATTTCAAAATGCAGGATTAGATAGATTTGCGTTTTCGGTTTTGGCACAACCTCCCGGAGCATTCCTGGTGATTGGATTCCTTTTAGCTGGAATCACTGCCTTCCGTCAAAGAAAGGGGGCTAAGAAATAATGAGCTTACTTGCGATATTAATTTCAGCAATGTTAATCAATAACATTGTTTTAATGCAATTTTTAGGATTATGCTCATTCTTTGGTGTCTCCACAAAGATGAAATCAGTTGTAGGAATGGGACTTGCAGTTATTGTCGTCATTCTGCTTTCTACAATTATTACTTATCCGCTTTACAAATATGTATTAGTACCATTAGATATCCAGTACATTGATACAATCGCATTTATTTTAGTTATAGCATCACTCGTTCAGTTAACTGAATTAATTATTAAGAGATTTAGTGAAAGCTTATATAAATCACTAGGTGTTTATCTTCCTTTGATTGCTAGTAACTGTGCCGTATTAGGTGTTGCATTAACCAATGTTGCTACACCACACACATATATTGAAGCCTTAACCTTTGCATTAGGGTCTGGTTTGGGTTTTGCTTTAATTATCATAACATTTGCTGCTATACGTATACGTTTGAATTCTGTGAGTGTACCTAAAGCATTAAAGGGAATGCCTATCGCTTTAGTTACTGCAGGTCTAATGGCGTTAGCATTTATGGGATTGGCAGGTATGATCTGATGCAAATACTTATTATCGCTGGATTCGTTAGTTTATTTATCTTTCTATATATAGGAACCATGTATTTAAATGATAGAGTCAAGGTGCCAGAAAGTTGCAAAGAAGCTTACTTAGAAGCTCAGTCTTGTGAAACATGCAATAGAGTGAGTGACCCAAAAAGCTGCACTTTTAAGAACACACTTGAGTTTTTAAAGGAGGTAAAATTATAATGGCTATTGTTTATCCTCTAATTGTTTTAGGCCTTTTAGGCGCTTTAATGGGTATGATTCTATCGCTTGCTAATAAGTATTTAATGGTGGTAGAAGATCCAAGAATTGATGATATCGAAGCTCTACTACCTCAATATAACTGTGGTGCTTGTGGCACTCCAGGGTGTAGAGCATTTGCAGTAGGAATTCTCAAAGGCGAAGTTGAAAATTTGAGCAAATGTAAACCTGGTAAGGTTGATAAACACTTTAATCCAATTTTGGAATACTTGAAAGACCATCCAAATCCAGATGGAACATATAATAATATAAAGATTTAGGACATCGTTATGTCCTTTTCTTTTCTTTGAATATGATATAATAAATTAAGAATTTATCTAATATGTTTCAGAAAACTCCTTCTTCAAGGTACTAAGTGGGAGATG
>CAZVDQ010000030.1:0-19629 GCA_964625435.1 uncultured Mariniplasma sp. | reverse complement strand
AAGAAAGGAAGTTGTATTCAGTATCAATCAAATGTTACATACTGAATATACAAGATAAGAAATGAACATTTTAGTTGTAAATGATGATGGATATCAAGCTGAAGGTTTGGGTATTTTAGTACGTGCACTTACACCTTTTGGAAATGTTTATGTTTCAGCTCCAAAAGAGCATCAAAGTGCGAAAAGTCAAGCAATTACAATTAGATCTCGGATTGAAACTTTTATGACAGATCCCATTTTTGGTTCAACAGCAACTCTCGTTGTTGATGGAACTCCATCAGATGCAACACGCTTGGGTCTGAAAGTTTTTAACGTTGATTTTGATTTGGTTGTTTCAGGTATAAATTATGGACAAAATATTGCAACAGATATTTTCTATTCTGGAACGGTTGCTGCAGCTTTGGAAGCAAAGATTTTAGGTGTTGATGCAATTGCTATTTCAGCTCATAATACAAATCTTCCTTATTTGTATGATGAAACAATTAAACTCATGGATGAAATTTTAGAATCAAAGATTTATGAAGGTTCAGGAATTTTAAATATTAATTTCCCAAGAGATACTTTTGCAAGACCTAAGGGTGTGAAAATTACGAATATGGGATTACGTTTACAACATGCAGAATTTGTGAAAAGTGAACGTCCTGATATTTTTCATATTAAATCTAGTATCATAAGTTATCAAGAAAAGGCTGATTCGGATGTTGTTGCATTTGATGAAGGATATGTTTCAATTACACCACTTATGCTTGATCGCACTGATTATAAGCGCATAAAAGAGATTCTTAGTAACGAAAAATAACCATTATTAATGGTTTATGATAGAATATAAACATAAGGTAGGTGAGGCTATGGCTCAATTTAATATTCACTTTTTTAAAGAGAAAAGCCGTAAGATTGATTTAGAACAACTCATAGCTTTCTTTGAAGAAATTGAAGGCATTAAAGTTGAAATGGATGAAAAAAGTGTACGTTTCAATTTTTTACATCCAAGACTTCAATATGAGGCTCGCTTTTTTATCACGCCTAAATCACAAGTTCCTGACATTTATCGTCTAAGTCCCAAATTTTTAGACTTAAATTTTCATATGGAAATGCCTATTCTAATACCTGATTATGCAGCGAATCAACTTTTCACAATCGTTAAAAAGGTCTGTGAAAGATTTGACTTCCATATCTATAATGAGATGTTTGAAGATGTTCTACCATTTAAAATGGATGTGGTACAAAAAGTATTTAATATGCTAAAAGAAGCATATATTCGCAAGAACCCAGTTATTTTATCTGATTATCATATGATACCTAAAGAAAAGCTTAGTGCAATTTTTAGATATTTAGATGATCAGGTTGAATTACAAAATTATTATAAAGAACTTGAAACTTATGTGCCCAGATATCATTTTCTAACAACAGAAAAAAAAGATTTAGTTGTGGGTATAGAGTGGAAAGAACATAGTCTAACAGTTTTCCCGCCATATTTGGATTATTTGTTTTATCGTGTTGGCAATGAAATCAAAATTGTCGACTATGATGAAGCTTATCCATTGATGGAAAAGTTATTATTAGATGTACCAGGATTTATCAAGGGAACCAAAGTTCTACCTAAGAAAACCGCAGGAAAAGTATTTAAATTAATGAAGAAAACTAAATTCAGTATGATAAATCACACTTTTTCAAAACAGAATGTAAAAAAACTATTGGATTAAAGTATAAGTTTTAAGGAGATATATAAACAAATCAAATGATTGTTGCATCCAAAGATGCATACATGATTCACAAGAAAGGTGATAAAAAATGATACCAACTCCTCATATTGATGTAGAAAATCAAGATTTAATTGCAAAAACAGTTTTAATGCCAGGAGATCCATTACGTGCGAAATATATTGCTGATAATTTTTTAACAAAAGTAGTTCAAATCAACAATGTAAGAAACATGTGGGGCTTTACTGGATATTATGGTAAGAAAAAAGTTACAGTTATGGGTTCAGGTATGGGTATGCCCAGTATAGGAATTTATAGCTATGAATTATTTAATTTTTATGGTGTTGAAAACATTATTCGTATCGGATCATGTGGAGCTTATAGCAAAGACTTGAATCTATATGATGTTGTCTTAGTTGAACAAGCATTCTCTGAATCCAGTTATGCAAAAACAATGGGTGTTTCATCTCGTAAGATTTTACCAGCGAATAAGACATTGAATAACAGGATTATTAGAGCTGCTGAAAAATTAAATATTAAACTTCATCCAGCAATTATTCACTCCTCCGATGTGTTTTATAGACTCAATTTTGATGATTACAAAATAATACATGAAAAATATGGTGCTCAAGCAGTCGAAATGGAATCATTCGCTCTATTTGCAAATGCGAAAGCACTTAAAAAAAGAGCTTCTTGCTTATTGACAGTTTCAGATTCCTTGGTGACACATGAGGCAACCTCATCACAGGAACGTCAGGAAGCTTTTACTAAAATGATGGAAGTTGCGTTAAATAGTATCTAATGCTTTTGATCAAAAATGATTTCAAAACGATACAATTCGCTATCTTCTTTACAGATTTTGATGAAGAAAGATCAAGTGTGTATCGTTTTTTGTTGCCAAGGCTTTTAACTTCACATACAAATAAATTAATAAATAAAACAAAGATGAATGAAAAGCTTGAAGATCTATATGGTGCTTATTTTAAGACACGTGTTGAACGGATTGGAAATTTATCTATTGTTAGTATTATCTTAACTATTGTTGACCCTATCATTGTTAGTGATAATCAATTATTTGATCATGCGCTTGATCTATTAAATCAAGTGCTTTTTGAACATGATGCTTTCGATAAGGAGATTTTCTTAGAAGAACAAAGAATGCTTATTGAACAATGGGAAACATTGTATGACAAGAAAAGATTATATGCTCATACGAAATTTTATGAGCATTTTTTTAAGGATGACACTTATGGATATCCAATGAGTGGAACCCTAAAGGAGATTAAAAAACTGACTGTTGAAAAAATTTATGATTATTATAAAAACGTATTTCTATCGAATACAAAGAAATTAATTGTTAATGGAAGAATTACTGATGCGAATAAACAGAAGATTGAGAACATGATGACGCATGATATTGATAATGCAAAAAAACATTCATTTATTGCTCACTTTAGACCTTCTAGAGAACTATTAGTTATTGAGGAAGAAACTCAGATGCAACAAGCTATTTTAAAGCTAGGCTATCACTTCCCTATTTTTAGAGATGATCTCCTTTATCATGCTGCAGTGATACTTGATACGATTTTAGGCGGCTATCCTGAAAGCAGATTATTTAAAGAAATTAGAGAACAAGATGGGTTATGTTATGATATTTCTTCCAGTTATGATTACTATAAAGGAGTCATTATTGTAAGTAGTGGTGTCGATCTTAAACAAAAAGATAAAGCTTTAGATGCGATTAAATCGTTAGTGGTTCATATGATTGAACATGGTATAAATGATAGCGAACTAGAACATGCTAAAGCATATTATACCCACCAAATTAAAAGCGGACTGGATAGTCAATCATTTTTAACAAAACGCACTTTTATCAGAGATTTATTGAATCATAACGAAACAATAGAAGAACGTTTGATAGAAATTGAAAAAGTAACACTTGCTGATGTTGAAAAAGCTTTAAAGAAAATATCTTTAGATACAATTTATGTACTTCATGGAGGACAAAATGATAAAGAAATTTTATGAGCGTTTTAATGAGTCAGTCTATATCATCAAATTAAAAAATGGAATGCAGGTTCATATTTTGCCGAAAGAAGAACCTTATTTTACGACCTATGTTGAACTTAGTGTACCTTTTGGTGCCCTTGATTTAAATTATAAAGATAAGGAAGAGATGGTATCCACACCTTATGGGACTGCTCACTTTTTGGAACATAAAATATTTGCAATGCCTGATGGAGATGCATTTGGCAAATTTTCAGCTTTAGGTGTCGATGCAAATGCGATGACATCGTATAATCAAACATCATATCTATTTGTTGCAACTAAAAATGTGATAGAGGCTTTAACACATTTATTTAACATGATAGATACTCCTTATTTCACAACTGAAAATGTAGATCATGAGAAACATATTATTGCAGAAGAGTTAAAAATGTACCTCGATGATCCGAATGTTGTGATGCAAAATAGATTAACTGAAATGATGTATCATCATCACCCATTAAAATATGATATTGGCGGAACATTAGAGTCAATTATGGATATTACCTCTGAAATTCTCACAAATGTTTACCATAATTTCTATCATCCATCCAATAGACTTGTTACAATTGCTGGTAAGGTAGATGTTAAAGCACTCCGTGCATTTTTTAAAGCATATGATCAGAAGAATCCTATAAAACAACCCAAAATAAAAACTGTTTATCCAAAAGAACCAAGAAAATTAGTTCTTAAAAATGACGTTGAAATTAAGGATGTTGGGATTAATAAATTGATGTTGGGTATTAAATTAGTTCCATCAAAACTATCAAAAAAAGATCAGATTGAAAAAGAAATACGGATAACGATGATGCTCAATATGTTATTAGGATCATCTTCTATTACTTATGCGAAACTCTTGGAAGATAAATTGATCAATCAAAGTTTCTTCATTAATACTACATTCGAAAAACATGCGGAAAACATCCTGATTTATGCCGAGTCAAAGAAAATTATGAAGTTGAAAAAGATTTTAATGAAGATATTAATTGAAGATGCATCTGAACTGTTAACGAAAGAAGCATTTGATAGATACAAAAAAGTTTATTTAGGTCAATTCATTTACGCACTTAATAATTTAGAAACTAAAGCATACCTTTATGGTAAGTATCAACATCTTGGTTTTTCTCTATATGATATAGTTGAGCTTCTTAAAGAAATCACATACGAGCAATTAATAGAAGAACTAAAAGGCATACAAAAAAAGAATATTGCAACATTAATATATAAAAAGGCTTAATGAAGCCTTTTTTTTATATGTTTTCGATTATTACAGCTTAATAGATATAAAGAAAATCATTCTTGCTATTAATTAATATAATATATATAGAAAGAACCTGTGAATTTTAAATTGGCCATTTTGTTAATGCATGCTATCCTTTTATACTATATTCAAAAAGGAGAACTTATGCTAAATCAACTTATTATCATTGGTCGATTGACACACGATCCGGAAACAAAGATTTTAGAAGACGGGAGAAAGGTTAGTGATATAACACTTGCTGTTCAACGGACCTTTAAAAACATGGATGGAAATTATGATACAGATTTTATTAAGGTTACTGTTTGGGAAGGATTGGCAACTGCTATTGAACCCTATTGTAAAAAAGGTGTCATGATTGCTGTCAAAGCTAGAGTACAAACTTGGAAGTATGATTTACCTGATGATAGAAAGCTCAATATGCTTGAAGTTATTGCTGAAAGAATTAGTTATTTATCATCATCGAGCAAGAACGAATTTAAAGCGTCTGAAGAAAGTTCTATAAAATGAACTTTTTTTATTGACATTTTATACTATGCATTGTATAATATAAGACATAAGGCAGTATGAGGTGAAAAAATATGAAGCAGCAAGTAAAAAAAGGTGTACTTGAAATATTTGTGCTGGCCATACTCATGAAAGGTGATTCCTATGGATATAAGATCGTCATTGATCTTGTCCAATACATAGGAATAACGGAATCGACGCTATATCCAATCTTAAGAAGACTGGAAAAAGCGAATGAGTTGAACACATATAATGTTTTATTTCAAGGTAGAAACAGAAAGTATTATCAAATAACACAAATTGGAAAGAAGCATATCGACGAGTTCTTACTTGAATGGGAAGACATAAGAAAAATTTTCGATATCTTGGTGAAATGAGGATCCTATGAAAACTTGGTTAAAGGAATTAGAAAGAGAATTAAAGAAACGGTTTTATTTGGTAGAGGTAAATGGTATCGTCTCATATTATGAAGAGATGATTCAAGAGAGACTTGATAATGGTGAATATATTGATGATATTTTAAGTGATTATGATGCTGAAGAAATTGCAAAATCTGTGACAACTGATGTTGTTATGAAACGTGCTAATGACACGTATAGCACACTCGTAAGAAGCTCGAAACAATTGATGCAATTCCTTTTAACAACACCCTTGTTAATACCCTTAGGATTTGCTTATGTGATTGTAATCATTGTATTTGTTTCATTGATTATTTCGTTATTAGCATCTGTGTTTGGACTGGTTGTAGGAATGGCTGTAATATTCTTCAATATGGTTCAATCAGGTTTAGGACAGAATGAAATCTTAGGATTTATTGGTGTTGGACTTATGGGATTTTCCGTAGCCATCTTAATTCTGCTAGGACTCTCTCAAGTAACATTATACATTGCTAAAAATTTAGTAGACTTATTTGGTAAGCTTGCTAAGAATAAAGGAGAAAAAAGATGAAATTTTTATCTAAACTTATAGTATTAATCTTTATTGTAGGACTCGTTTTGACAATTATTGCATTTTCAAGTGGAGTTAATCTAAGTAATCTTGGATCTTACTTTGTTGATGATGAAGCTTATGGAGATCCTATTGAGTATGTATCCACGACAACAATTGATCATTTGAATGTCGATGTTGACACACGAAATGTCATTGTTTCAACGACATCTGGAGATTCAATTATTGTTACTTATCGCTCTCATGAAGACGATATCTGGACATTGAGTGAATCAGCAGGAACACTCAATATTATTCAAACCACAAAGCCTGTTGTCTTTCATTGGTTTAATTTCAAATTTGCTTCTTATGAAATATTGACTATAACAATTGAAATACCAGAATCACTGATTCTTGATTATACAATCCAAAGTGATACAGGTGATATTATATATAATGATGGACCAGAGCTTATTTCAGCGATGGATATTCAATCTCATACCGGTAGGGTAGAACTAAGTGAAGCATCCATGGATTCATTGACTATTGAGATGAATACAGGAACGATGAATCTATCAAATCTTACGATTTCAGGAAATCTTGATGGACAAACATCTACAGGAAACATTTATTTAGATCATGTTGCAGCAAATTTGATTGACTTAGATACTAATACCGGAAAGGTTAAAGGAGAATATATAGCAGCATTAGATTTAACTGCATCTTCAAATACAGGAAGAGTTGAGCTCAATTATTCTACTTTATCCGGGGATTTAAACTTATCAACATCAACAGGAGCTGTGAAATTAAAAAACACGCTAGCACATAGTTATGATTTATCCACACATACAGGAAGTGTTACTTTTGAAAGTACAACTTCGATGGATTTGAAATATGATTTAGATACAGCAACTGGTAATATTACAATCAACGGAAGTAATCAAGGAAGTACACATTCGACAACTACAGGAACAGTGTTACTCAAAATAAGAGTGGGAACAGGAAGTATTACAGTAAGTGTGCAAGATTAAATCTTGTACACTTTTTTATTTGTTAAAATAAAATATAGGTTGGAGTTGCTTTATTCCAACCTTCTTTTATGCTACAATGTAAAGAGGAGATGATAACAATGTCTATTAACTTTAAAGAAGAAGTTTTTAAAAGAAAAGATGAACTTATTGCTGATTTAACTAAAATTATTAAAATTAATTCTGAATTAACAACTTTTGATCCAAATCGCAAACATGCACCTTTTGGAGAAGGCATCAAAGAAGCATTAGATACAATGCTAGCTATCGGTCAAAACGATGGTTTTGAAACTGTAAATCTTGATGGTTACGCAGGTCATATAGAGTATGGAAAACAAAAAGAATTTGTGGGAATGATTGGACATTTAGATGTTGTTCCTGCTGGGAATGATTGGACTTATGATCCTTATGGAGCTGAAATTCATCAGGATAGAATGTATGGACGGGGTACAGAAGATGATAAAGGCCCAACGATTGCTGCTTATTATGCATTAAAGATTTTAAAGGAATTGAATGTACCTCTATCAAAAAGAATTAAATTAATATTGGGTAATGATGAAGAAACATCATGGAGATGTATGAGACATTATTTCAGTGTTTATCCTGAAGCACCAGTTTCTGGATTTATTCCTGATGCAGATTTTCCTCTGATTTATGCAGAAAAAGGTATTTCAAGAATTTTTGTTCAAGGTAAACTTGATTCGGATATTCTTGTTTCAATTGATGGCGGATTTAGAGATAATATGGTTCCGGATTATGCTTCAGCAGTTTTAAATCCTGTCAATGATTATGAAAAATTATTCAATGCATTTTTAGTAAAGAAAGATTATGAAGGAAATTCTAGTAAAAAAGATAACAAAATTATCTTAAAAGTTGTTGGGAAGAGTGCACATGGATCAACTCCACAATATGGACAAAATGCAATCGATAGATTGTTTGAATTTTTAATTGAACAAAAGATTGATCATGATGTAGTAAAATTGGTAGAAAAATTTTTGATTCATGATATTCACGGTAAAAAACTTGGCGTTGCTTATCATGATGAAGAAATGGGTCATTTAACTAATAACTTTGGTGTAATTAGCACAGAAGCTGGACAATATACGATCAAGTTAAATCTTAGATATCCAAATGGCGTTGATTTTGACCAAGTGATTGCAAAACTTGGTAAAGAATTTGCATTATTTGGAGCAACTATTAAAGTGGATGACCATAAAAAATTACTTTATAAAGATCCAAAATCACCATTAGTTCAGACATTGATGAACGTCTATAAAAAATATTCTGGTGATGAAAATGCAAAACCAATTAATATTGGTGGTGGTACCTTCGCTAGAGCAATGCCAAACTGTGTTGCCTTTGGTCCACACTTTTTAGAAAAACCAACTTTCATTCATCAAAAAAATGAATTTATTGATATTAATGATTTACTACTTGCTACTGTAATTTATACTGAGGCACTATACGAGTTAGCTAAATAATTTACTGGAGGAAACCATGAAACCTTATCTTGAATTATGTCACCATGTTATGAATCATGGAAGCTTTAAAATGGATCGAACTGGAACAGGTACAAAAAGTGTTTTTGGTTATCAAATGCGCTTTGATTTAAGTGGAGGCTTTCCACTTCTGACAACAAAAAAAGTTCATCTTAAATCTATTATTCACGAACTTTTATGGTTTATCAAAGGTGATACGAATATCAAATATCTCGTTGAAAATAATGTGAAAATATGGAATGATTGGCCTTACGAAGCCTTTAAGAAAAGCGAGAGCTTTCATGGTGAGTCAATGGAAGATTTTGTTAATAAAGTGAAAACAGATTTTGACTTCGCTTTGAAATTTGGTGATTTGGGACCAGTTTATGGTGCACAATGGAGAAATTTCAATGGTGTTGACCAACTACAATATATTTTAGATGAAATTCAAAATAATCCAGATTCTAGACGGATGATTTTAAGTGCTTGGAATCCTGTTGAAATTAAAAATATGGCATTACCTCCTTGTCACACGCTCATACAGTTTTATGTTCGTGATAACAAGCTTAGTTTACAATTATATCAAAGAAGTGCAGATATCTTTTTAGGTGTTCCATTTAATATTGCATCCTATGCGATTTTGTTGATGATGGTTGCACAAGTATCAAATTTAGAAGTCGGAGAATTTGTTCATACACTTGGTGATGCACACATTTATCAGAACCATTTTGAACAAATAGAACTACAATTATCCAGAGAACCTAAAGAACTTCCACTATTGAAACTGAATCCTTCGGTCAAATCATTATTTGATTTTAAATTTGAGGATTTTGAACTCATAAATTATCACCCATATCCAGCAATTAAAGGGAAGGTGGCAGTATGATTTCAATGATTTGGGCCATGGATGAAAATTGGCTTATCGGTAAGGATAACTTATTACCATGGCATTATCCAAAAGATCTTGCATATTTTAAGAATCAAACGAAAGATTATGCAGTTTTGATGGGTGATATGACCTATCATTCTTTAAAATCGTACTATATAAAAAGGCCACTACCTTTCAAGAAAATTTATGTGGCAAATATTAACGATGTAAACTATCCTGATGCAATACATGTTGAAGATTTATTATCGTTTTTGAAATCAACAAAAGAAGATATAATGATCATAGGTGGAAAAACCATCTATCAGTTAGCACTTTCTTATGCTGATCGTTTATATATTACATATGTTTTAAAATCACACGAGGGAAATGTTTATTTTCCTAAATTTGACTTAAGTCTATTCAATCTGAAGGAATACCAGATAGAAGATGGTTTGATCTTTGCTGTGTATGAAAGGAATTTGTTATGATATCATTTGTTTTTGTGGCTTCATGGCTTTTAAGTACATATTTTTTAACCATATGGGTAGATAATTATTACTTGATTCCTGTTTGGTTTATACTCTCTTATTTTATGGGCTTAATTGGAGTTGTTATTTTCATGTACTTGAATCTACCTATCATGAAACATACAAAGTATAAAAATAAATATAAAAACTATGCTTCTAGAAGTATTTCGGCATGTATGAATCATCTTGTTTTAAGATTAAAGATATCGGTCGAAGGTATTGAGAATGTTCCCAAAGAAGGATTAATTACACTTTATGCAAATCACAAATCATACGCAGATCCATTCATCATAACAGAAATTATTAAGCTTCCTGTGACATACACACCAAAGATGAGTATTTTCAAAATTCCTCTCATTGGCACATGGTTGAAATATTTGGGATCATTTAAAATAGATCGAACAAGCGATCGAAATACAGCTAGAGCGATGGTTGGTGCCATTAAAGCAGTAAAAGAAGGTATGGCAATGCTTATTTTTCCTGAAGGTGGAATCAAGGACCGAAATGATGAAAAAATGGTTGCTGCAAGAGCTGGAGCTTACCGAGTAGCCATGAAAGCAGGTGCTGATATGCTGCCAATTAGTTTACAAGGAACGACAAACATCAAGTATCGTGCACCTTTTAGATCGACAGCAATTAAAGTTGTTATTCATCCAGTTGTTCATTATAATGATGTTAAACATCTTCCTACTTCAGAAATCGCAGATCAAATGTTTCGTATTATTAATAATCATTTAGAAAATTAGAATCTTATGTCAATTATCAGCTCAAAATGGGCTGATTTTTTATATAATATATAATAATCGCATGTGTTATTCAAGAAAAATCTAGAAAAGAAAAGATTTCATGTATAATAAAGTATACATTTAATTAAATCAATTATGCGCAATGCCATCCTCCATATCTCTTCCAAAATAGTCAATAATTTTGAAAGGAAATGTATCATGACAGAACACATTCTGAAGTATATTAAACAATATTATCTATTATTTATTTTTTTAATTGCATTCATCTTTGTCTTTTTACTTGAGCCTTTGCCAATAATGTTTGAGAATTATAGGCGGATTTTGACAAGCAGTTCAGTTCTTTTATCAGACTATTTATATATTGGTGGACTAGCTGCAACTCTCTTTAATGTGATTTTAACCATTGGGGTCAATTTACTGATTTTGAAATGGATGAAAATTAAAATTAATGGTCCCATTTTCGCATGTCTCTTAACAATTGCAGGATTTGCTTTTTTCGGAAAGAATCTTTATAATGCATTACCAATATATTTCGGAGTTTATCTATATTGTAAAATAACAAAAACCACATGCAAAGAGCATGTTTTGGTTTTTTTACTTTCTTCAGGTATTTCACCAATCACAAGTTTTTTGATATTTGGAGCAGGGTTTTCATTACCGTTAGGGTTATTAATTGGAGTAGGGGTTGGAATTGTTGTTGGTTTTATACTCCCCGCATTTAATATTTTTTCAATGAAATTTCATCAGGGCTATAACCTTTATAATACAGGCTTTTCTATGGGTGTCATTTCAATGATTATCACGGGAATTTTAGGGTCATTTGGAGTTGAAATAATAAGAAAATCTGAGCTAAATAATACCTATCATTGGCAATTATTTATTGCTACTATTATTTTGTCTTTATTTTTAATAGCGTTAGCTTTTATTGAGAATAGACAGGTAATAAAAAAATACCCTATTATATTTAGGTCATCAGGTAGATTAATAGCAGATTTTCCTGCAAGATTCGGAAAAGATGTTGTTATGTTAAATATTGGTTTTATGGGACTCATAAGTATTGTAATAATATATTTTGCCAAAATACAGATAAATGGACCAGTCATGGGAGCAATTCTCACTATTCTTGGATTTTCAGCCTTCGGGAAACACCCATTGAATTCACTACCAGTTATTTTCGGAGCAATTCTTGCAATTGAATTGACACCATTAACTTGGACAATTGGATCAACCTTATCAGTGCTATTTGTAACAGGGTTAGCTCCATTAGCTGGACAATTTGGAATCATTGCAGGTATTTTAGCAGGGTTTATTCATGTTCTAATAACACCTTTAGCATTGAGTTTTCAAGGGGGATTTGATTTATACAACAATGGCTTTGCAGCTGGGTTTGTAGCAGCAGTTCTTGCCCCGATTTACCATGTTTTATTAAAATCTAGGGATGAAAACAAAAAATGGAATATAATACTCCCATTAAATTTTGAAAATAGAAATAGTAGGAAACCTGAATCGTAACATACTATAACAAGATTATATTTTTACCAATAATTTCGAAATAAATAATATCTGTATTGTCGATAATATCTGTGAAAGCATATTTTTCAGGATTTGCATAAATTCTTAATGCTTTTATAACGTGTGAATGTGCAACAAGTAAGATTTTCTGATTGCTATATTTTTCAGCGAGTCTGAGTGTTGCATTTTTTACTCTTTCAATGAGAAGTTCATCATTTTCATATCCTTCGTAAGTATATCCTTTTTCTCTTGTTTGAGGCATGGCTTCTTCAACAGGTTTACCGTCTAAATGAAAGAAATCACGTTCGATAAAATAATGATTTATCATCAGAGGTTTATTATATTTGAATTTTTTTGAAATTATATAGGCTGTTTCAACTGCTCTTGATAATGGAGATGATGCTATGATATCAAATGATTCATTTTTATCAATTAAAAGTTGAGCAAGATTTCTCGCTTGTTTTCTACCATTTTCATTTAAGGGAATGTTCACTCTTCCTTGAACAATTCCATTTGAATTGTAAAAGGTTTGCCCATGTCTAACCATTGCTAAAATCATAAATTACCTCTATTCACCTTTCTCATTATAACATAATGAACTTCTTTTATGTTACAATAAAAACAAGGAGGCGAAGTCATATGCATATCGTAGATTTAATCGCCAAAAAAAGAGATGGCAATGCTTTATCAAAAGAAGAAATCGAATTTATTATCAAAGGTTATACAAAGGGACAAGTACCAGATTACCAGATTAGTGCTTTATTAATGGCAATCTATTTTCAAAACATGAATGATGAAGAATCAACTTATCTTGCTCTTGCTATGAGAGACTCAGGAGATTCTATTGATTTAACAGAAATACCAGGTATTAAAGTAGATAAACATTCCACTGGTGGAGTTGGAGACAAGGTTACACTTGTTTTAGGACCTTTACTAGCCAGTCTTGGAGCGAAATTTGCAAAAATGAGTGGTCGTGGTTTAGGACATACAGGTGGAACCATTGATAAACTAGAAAGTATTCCTGGATATCAAGTTGTTTTAGATGTCAAAGATTTCATTAAGCAAGTCAAAGATATCGGCATAGCAATCGTTGGACAAAGTGGAGATGTTGCACCTGCGGATAAGAAGTTATATGCACTGCGCGATGTTACAGCTACTGTAGACTGCATTCCATTAATTGCCGGTAGTATTATGTCAAAAAAACTAGCGAGTGGGGCAGATGCGATTGTACTTGATGTTAAAGTGGGTCATGGTGCATTTATGAAAACTGAAGAAGAAGCAGTAAAACTTGCACAACTTATGGTAGGAATTGGAAAACTTGCAGGTAAAAAAGTGACTGCAATTCTTACAGGTATGGATGAACCACTTGGTCATAAAATCGGTAATGCTCTAGAAGTATATGAAGCAATTGAAACTTTGAATGGTGAAGGACCTAAGGATTTAGTTGATGTCACAGTTGAAATTGGAGCACACCTTCTTTTAGATGCCCAAATTGAAACAGATTTCGAAGTTGCTAAAATTAAACTTCAAGAAGCACTTCAAAATGGTACAGCTTATAAAAAATTCCTTGAACTTGTTGAAGCCCAAGGTGGAGATGTAAGTAGTCTTGATGATCCAAGTTTGCTTCTTTCGAAAAATACTGTTGAAGTCCTTTCAGAAAAAGAAGGATTCATTATGGATATCGATGCCTTAGATATAGGCAAAGCTGCGATGAGATTAGGTGCAGGAAGAGAAACCAAAGAAGATAAGGTTGATTTAGATGTTGGTCTAGATCTTCACAAGAAAATTGGCTCATATGTCAAAAAGGGTGAAAGTATAGCTACTTTATATGTCAGACAAAAGGGTATTGAAGAAGCGAAACAGTTAATTTTAAATGCAATCACCATTGGAAAAGAAGAAAAGAAAATTGTTTTGATCAAACAGACAATTAAATAGGATGAACTTATGATCATGTATCCTGATTATAAAAATTCAATACTTAATGTTTCAGCAACCATTATAAAACACTATCAAGGACAAAGTATCTATGACTCAATTCGCAGCTTAGAAGAAGAATTAAAAGTAGATCCAAAGCATGTATTCTTGGTATTATTAGATGGAATGGGAATAAATATTATTAACAAATATTTAAGTCCTGAAGATTTTTTGCGTAAACATGTTAAACAAACAATAACATCAGTTTTCCCTCCCACAACGGTAGCTGCTACAAATGCTGTCTTATCTGGATTACCTTCATATGCGAGTGGATATTTAGGTTGGGTTCAATATTTTAAACATGAGAAAACAAATGCAGTTGTTTTTACTAACGAAGATTTTTATGACAGATCAATTAAAATTGAAGTTATCTTGCGAGATAAGTATCTTAAGTATCCAACAATTTATGAACAGATACAAAAGCATAGTTCACATGTAAAAACTTATGAACTATTTCCCAGTTTTAGACCTAATGGTTATGAAAACTTGGATAAGCAAATTGAAAGAGCAATAGAAATTTCAAATATTGAAGAATCTAATTTCACCTATCTTTATTGGACAGAACCTGATTTAACACAACATGATTATGGAACTGATTCTGATATAACCAAAGCGAAACTTCTTGAGTTGAATCGTTTGATGGATAAATTAGCAAAAGAAGTAAACCATAATTCTATGATTGTTATTATTGCAGATCATGGTTTAATAAATGTAGAAGGTATTGACTTATTTGATGACAATGATTTGATGCGCATGCTCAAAAGAAAACCATCTATTGAAGCAAGAGCAACCAATTTTTTTGTCAAGAAACTTCATAAAAAGAAATTTAAACAAATGTTTGAAATGAAATATGGAAAGTATTTCAAATTATATTCAAAAGAAGAACTATATCAATCAGAGCTCTTGGGATTCGGTCAAAAGCATCCATTATTAGATGACTTTTTAGGGGATTTCCTAGCTATATCAATCACAGATAAAATGTTTAATCTTAAGGAACATTCAAGATTTATTGGACATCATGCTGGTCTAACTCAAGATGAGATGGAAGTACCACTCATCATTTATCATCAAGTTTAAGACGACAATAGTCGTCTTTTTTTTTGAAAAAAAAGGCTTAGCAGCGCTAAGCCTTAGAGATTATTTAGTTACTTTTGTTACTTTATTTTCTCTAGCAATTTCAGCAGCCATTAAAACTGTTGATGCTATATCAGTAATATTTGTTGGAACAACAATCTTAGTAGCTTGACCGTTTGCAACTAATGCAAGTGCTTCAAGTGACTTAAGTGTAAGTACTGCTTGATCTGCTCCAGCATCTTTAATTAATTTAATACCAAGTGCTTCAGCTTCTTTAATCTTAAAGATTGCAGATGCTTCCCCTTCAGCATTAAGGATTTTTTGTTTCTTAGCAGCTTCAGCTCTAAGTAGAATAGCTTCAGCTTCCCCTTCAGCCTTAAGAATTTGTGAACGTTTGTCACCTTCAGCAATTAAGATGGTCTGACGCTTTTCACGTTCAGCACGCATTTGTTTTTCCATTGAATCACGGATATCTTTAGGTGGAACGATATTCTTAACTTCTACACGGTTAACTTTAATTCCCCATGGATCGGTTGCTTCATCTAAGATAACTCTCATCTTCGTATTGATTAAATCTCTAGATGTTAAGGTTTGATCTAAGTCTAGATCACCAATAATATTACGTAATGTAGTTGCAGAAATGTTTTCAATAGCCATCATTGGATTTTCTACACCATATGTGTAAGCTTTTGGATCTGTAATGGCAAAGAAAATGATCGTATCAATTTGCATTGTAACATTATCTTTTGTAATTACGGGTTGTGGGTCGAAATCTTTAACTTGTTCCTTTAATGTAACTGTTCTAACCTGTCTGTCAAAAATAGGAACTAAAAAGTGAATCCCAACGCCCCATGTCTTGTAATAACCACCAAGACGTTCAACAATAACCTTTTTGGTTTGTGTAACCAATCTAAAACTTGATGCAACAACAATTAAAATGATTGCTATGACTACAATTAGTGCGATTAGACCACCACTGATTGCAATCGGACTTAATAATGATTCTAGAAATTTCATTTTATTACCTCTTTTCTTTTACTATATTTTTTCAACAATTAATTTGACGCCTTCAATATCAAGAACTCTTACTTTTTCCCCAACTTCAATGGTTTCACTTGCTATAGCTGACCATTCACGGTTATTTACTTTAGCTGCACCAATCGAATCAGGTTCAATTAGTTTAATGCAAACTCCTGTAAGTCCAATGTAGCTATCAACATTTGTCTTGATCTCATTTGTTTTGAAATATTTCATCACAAATGGTCTAGTCAAGAGAAGCATTAGAATAGCGACAACAACAAATAAAATTGCTTGAATAACAAAGTTGCCACTAAATAAGGAGACAATAAAACTTGGGATAGCTGCAATTGCAAACCATACACTCACCATATTTGCAGTACCAAATTCAATAAATAAAGCTGATAAGAAAATTCCTAACCATAACCATTGCATCCAATCCATATTATATTTCCTCCTTCAAATTGACAATCAAAATTTGACTTTTGTTGTCCCAGTTTGCTTTAAATTTGTGAGTCTCAAATTCGAGATTTAAGTTTCCCCACTCATTAATGTCCTCCATAAATGCTTTATTAGTGACACGGCTGTATGATGAGCGAACAGTCATTCGATATTTTTTGTTTTCTGCAATATCGTGACGAAGTGCTTCAGCCTTGTTTAATGGCTTAATCACAATGAGTTTATTCTGCTTATCTATTCCAAGCATGACACTATAGGCATTCTCGAAAAATGTTGTTGCTGGTTTATTTAATGTTAAATTACCAGCAGCTAATGTAACAATGCAATCTTTTGGCTTTTCATTAAACCAAGTTATTTCCATAGTAATCACTCCTTACACTAATAATTATACACCGAATTATTTAAAATGCAAGAGAAATTACAAAAAATTATTTAATGTTATTTATACCATATTTCGATTATTTCTAATCCAAATTCTTTAGCGTAATCAATAATTAAGCCTTTTTGTTCGGTAGTCATCTGATTTATTGGACTTATATTAGCTTTTATATATTCTTTAATGCTATTTATGGAATCAAGAGCTGCATATACGAATAATTTCACATTAACAACTTGATATTTGATTGTGATTTTTGTTGATTTATCATTATCATTATTAGAAAAAGTAAATGTTTTTTCTGAGACTTCCAAGGAAACAATCTGAATAACACGATCAAGTAATGGAATCAAAACGTAAATACCAGGTTGATCGATAATTTTTAAGAATTTTCCTAATCTTTCAACGATAAAGGCTTTATTGACTTGAACAAGTTTTATATTAGGTACAAGAACTATTATGAGTAAAAATAGAATTACCAAAAGTCCTTTAATTATATCGGTCATAATCTTCCTCTTTTCATATTAATATGATTGATATCTTAACATTTTCATGTTATTATTAATGTGATCACTACGGGGAGCTTAAATGCTGAGAGGACGAAAGTCGACCCGCGAACCTGATCTGGATTATACCAGCGGAGGGATAGGCGATATGATAACAATCATAACGAGTAATTTCTTTGGTAATCCATAGAAATTTTTTTATTTCTTAGGAGGAAAAGAGATGCAGAAGAGTATAGAAATCAAGAAAATAACGATGAGTAGTGCACTTGTTGCTATTGCATTTGTTATTCAATTGTTGATTCGTTTTGTTTTACCCATGTTCAATATGCCTTTTGGAGGTAATTTTTTAGGAATATCGATGTTACCTCTAGTTTTAATTGGTTATTTATATGGGCTTAAATATGGAATTCTTTCAGGCTTCGTTTTTGGTATTTTTGGAATTATATTAGCGCCTAGCGGATATATTATTGGTTGGTCATTCTTGCTTGACTATCTCATAGGGTTCACTGCTTATGGATTGACAGGTTTCTTTATTGGGAAATTAAGTAGTGTTAAATGGACAATCATCGGTATTTCATTAGCAGGTTTCATCAGATATTTATCCGTTTCATTTGCTGGTGTTTTTTTCTGGAGTGAAACAATCAATTCAGATGCTTGGGTATTTTCTTTCATAGAATACAATTTAGGATATACACTATCTACAACAGTGATAACGATTCTATTAGCAATACTTATTCGCAAACGAATTGTGGATCTTAATCAGCAGTTTTTGGGTCTTTCATCAATTTCAAACTAACAATTTTTAAATAATCAAGGCGTGGTTGATATCCGAAAGGTATCAGATGTGCAAGTTCTTGAAAAGCAGAATAAGGGATGGATTTTCGTCCTTTTTCTTTATCATCTTGTTTATCCCAAAATGAAAACAAGACATCTGCAGGAAGTAAAAAATATTGATTATATTTTTTAAAATGCACAATTAAAAAAGCAATCCCACCTTGTTGATGTACACTTTTCAAATGTGTGATTTGATGTTCGTGTACATTTTTTAATGGCATAGAAGTTTTTGAATTTGTCTCTTTCGCATCAAAGTCAATATATTTTCCTTGATAGACTCCATTAAAATCAGTTGTCGAAGGTGTTTTGTAATATGCTTCAGTAATCTTAGCCTTATTTCGGGCAGGATAACTGACGTTAACAACTTGAATTGGTGTAGGTTTTTTATGAATGACTGCAATATCATGATTTAGATAATAGGTATTGGATGCTTCGATGTCGGATTCTAGTGTCATTCCGAGATTTGCGTAGCTTGTTGTTTTCACTTGTGATTTTCTTTTAATTGGGTAATTGATCATACAAGTTCTCCTATTAACATGATAACATAATTTGAGTACAAAATCATTGTTATATGATAAAAACATGGTATAATATTCATAGTTAAAAACGTTGCTAAAGGAAGTGATAGTTTGAGTGAAATTCGTTTTTTTGCTTTAGGCGGATTAGGTGAAAATGGAAAGAATATGTATGTCATAGAAGTTGACAAACAACTCTTCATTTTAGATGCCGGAATTAAATATCCAAGTTCAGAGCTTTACGGGGTTGATGAAATCATTCCAGATTATAAAATAT